>NZ_JBALEQ010000153.1:0-52246 GCF_036917775.1 Nostoc sp. | reverse complement strand
ATTCTCATCATCGTCTCTAATCCTGTTGAGAATTAGCTTTTAGCTTTTGTTAAGAAAGATGTGACTAATGGATAGCTTAAAAAGGGGGACTTTGACTCCGGTTCCCCTTTTTTTAAGGCTAGGGGGGATCTAAAAGTGTCTAAATTCACAGTGAAATACTTTTCAAACAACCTCTTATAGAATTTATACTGAATTCTTCTTATAAAATTTTTTATACAAATAATTTTAAATATTTCAAGTGAAATTAGCGAATAAATATCAGATTTTACCGGAAACTTCACTTTAGTTTTGGTGATTTTTACTCAGGGGAAGAGGAATAGCAAATAGCTAAAGTGGAACCACAAGTCTGTACTAATTTTCATATAAGTTTTGGCAAAAGAGGCATTCATGGCGCGACTGAAACGCAGTTCTACAGTATTGGATAAGGCAACGCTACGGATATCGGGGATGAGATCAATTAGCGAAACGCTTAACTTTGACGATAGCTTGAATTTAGCGGAGTATGAAAGGCGGATTCAAACCTTGCAAACGAAGCTATCGAGCTACAACACAATGCTTTCCACGGTTGATGAAGCGGTAGGGCAAATTCAATTGCTAGAGCAGGATTTGAGAAGCTACTCAGAAAAAATGTTGATGAGTGTGGCGACGCGCTATGGTAAAAACAGTTTGCAGTATATGCAGGCAGGGGGTAAACCACGCAAGAGTAGTAAGCGATCCGTGGGGAATACTGCACTAAAGACTGCGCCAACAACGACGATCGCAGCAGTGATGACACCGAATACAGAGAAAGAGACGACAAATGGTAATGGCGCGAAGACGTTGCTAAAGTAAGGAAATTAGTTGATCGGTGCGATCGTCCGGCTCTTTTCTAGCCAAGCGATCGCCACAAACAATGCCATCTCTGCTATTGCAAATAGAATTATAGGAATCCGGTTTGATTTCTGAAAATATACGTAGGATGTGTTAGCGACAGCGTAACGCATCAAACCCATGATCATAGTGCGTTACGAACTCCGTTCTAACACACTCTACATACCTAATTTTGTTCAAAAATCAAATAGTAATCCTATAGAGCGATCGCACTGAATAATTTGCATTGAAAGTTTTTGACGCTAAGTGAACCGTATTGAATTATAAAGTTCAGTCGAAATCAAGTCTTCTAGTTTGAATATGCTCATGGTGTTGCGGCACTGAGAGCAGACTATTTCTATTTGTTCAGAATATTTTTTGTTGAGTATGTGCTGTGTTTAGATTTCAGAAAAAATAGCGATCGCTAAAGTATCTCCTTATTAACCACGATTGATCCAAACGCCTCTGAGTCCAGCTGCTTTAGCGGCGTAGTAGTCTTCTACAACGCTATCGCCAATATGCCATGCTGCTGAAGGAGAACATTTATGTTTATCTAAGGCAATAGCAAAAATTTGAGGATCGGGTTTAGCTGCACGTACCTGGGTAGCAATGGTGACGGAGGTAAAAAACTCTCTCAATCCCAAACTTTGCAATACTGAATAAATCCGGGAATCAAAATTGGATAGCACCCCCAAAGTAACCCCCAACCGCCGCCAGTTGATTAAAGCTGGTAAGACATCGGGATAGACAAACCACGGTTCGCCAGTGCCAAAGTGAATGTAAAGTTCGCTGAAAAAAGCCGAAAAGTCAGAAAATTCCTTGAGGACACCTGCACTTTCAAAAGTGTTTAGGGCAATTATCCGCCACCAATCAAACTCGCGCTGGGGAATATCTTGGAGTTCTGCATCTGGAAATATCGGCGGCGGCGCTGCTTTAAAGCTTTTGATAAAGGCTGTATTCAATGTTTCGGCTGGAACCGTCACACCAAATTCCTCAGCTATCTGACTATAAACTTGGCCCACACTGCCTTTAACATCGAAGAGTGTACCCACAGCATCTAAAAAAATAACTTTCGGTTGTTCCATCAAAGTTTGAAGATTTTGAATGTGGAATTTTAGATTTTGGCTTGTTAAAAGCTTCTGTGGGTAGAGTCTAGCATCTCCTAAGTAAGTTGACGAAAATAAAGTAAATCATTGTTATTGGTCATTTGTCATTTGTCATTTGTCATTTGTCATTTGTCATTTTTCCCCATTCCCCATTCCCCATTCCCAATTAAGTTACTTAGAAAGTGTCTCGATGATTGGACGCACTAGCCAATTAAAACCAACTTTGAGTTGATGGTCTAAAGTTGGCAATCTATATAAATAGGCAATCCGACGGGCAACGGATGCCAAGGGGCCATCTAGTTTAATTCCTAAACCAGTAAGGGTGGCATTGTTTTTACCCAATGTCATCATTTCTCCTAACTGTTGGTAGTGGAAGGGAAGGAGAGGACGATTAGTAAGAGTTGCCCAAATATTCCAAGCAGTATAATCAGCTTGTTGAAAAGCCGCTTGTGCTGTGGCGGGGACTTGCTGTCCTTCAACATCATGAGAGTCTGCTAAATCTCCCAAGGCAAAGATTTCTGGATGATCGATCGCTTGTAGATTGGATGTAGTGCTGATTTGACCGCGTTGATTTTGCTTGAGGGGAAGAGATTTCACTACAGGCGCAACCCTATTTCCCACAGTCCAAATTACCAAATCTACCGGAATCGTGTCTAACTGGTTTTTGTACTCTAGGGTGATGCTATTTTGCTCTATTGATTCGACTTTGGTTTCTAAGTCCAGAAACACGCCACGGGCTTCTATTGCTTTTTTTGCTGCTTCCCGGTTAAACTCTGGGGAAGTTCGCAAAATTTGATCAGCGATTTCAACGATCCGAAAGCGTCCTCTTTCACCGAGTCTGTCGGCTAACTTACAGGCTAACTCTACACCACTGTAGCCAGCTCCAATAATTGCCACCCGAATTTTATCAGCATCCGATTCTTCTAAAAACCGCAGGCGTTCTTCCAAACGATAGGCATCAGAGATAGTGCGGAATGGGTAGCCGTAGGTTGTCGCACCGGGGACTAAATCTAGCGGTGTCTCGCCTCCTAGTGCCAGCACTAAGCGATCGTAAGGGATTTCTGGCCCTTCATGTATATCTACCCGTTGCTGGTCAATGTCAATTCCAGACACAACTCCTTGATAAAAGCGCACCCCTGTGCCTTGTAAAAGTTCTTCAAAAGGTGGGGCAATTTCCCAGGTTTGCAGTTCGCCAGTGAGTAATTCGTAAAGTAAAGGGGAGAATAGGAAGCGATCGCTTTGATCTACCAAAACAATTTCGGGTTTTTGCGTAGATTCCCAAGGTAACTGGCTTAAGCGCAAGGCTGTGTAGAGACCACCAAAGCCTCCACCAAGGATACAAATTCTAGAAGTTTGTTGAGTCATCGATTTTATCTATAAAAGGATCAATACTAGCTGGGCAACTAACTTCAGGGTAACTGAAACTTTATCAAGTTTGGAATCCCATCAAGTTTTTGAGAAATTAATCATTTGTCATTTTTCACAGTTATCTAACGGTTGATTCGCTATAGTTAACAGTTACAGGCAACCGCAAAAAGGAGTTGAAGAGATGGAAATTAAGCCAACTGACCCATCACTAGCACTCATGGATATTCCCCCCGGCTATCTCAACATTATGGGTTATGTTGATCAGTCAGAAGTTAATGGCCCTGGTTGTCGTGCAGTTGTCTGGGTACAAGGTTGTCTTCGTGAGTGTCCTGGCTGCTTTAATACTAACTCTTGGTCATTTGAGCCTAACCAATTGATTGCTGTTGATACCCTTGCCGAGAATATTCTCAGCAATCCCCACAACACGGGTGTAACATTTTCTGGTGGAGAACCCTTTTGGCAAGCAACTGCATTGGCATCTTTAGCTCGTAAGGTAAAAGCTGCTGGGTTAAATGTAATGTCTTTTTCTGGGTTCACTCTTAAGCAGCTACAATCTCAATCCGCGCCTCCAGGTTCTCAAGAATTGTTAGAACAACTTGATATCTTGATTGACGGGCCTTTTGTACAATCCTTGGCAATTAATTCTCCCAACTCTCCAGTTTCTTCTAGTAATCAACGGGTTCGTGTGTTAAATCCGACTTTCCAAGACCAAATTACTTGGGCTAGCGATCAGATAGAAGTTCACATCCTTAAGGATGGTGGGCGCATTGTCACTGGCTATCAAGGTGGACTGGAGTTAACGTAGGGAATTGGGAATTGGGAATGAAAAGTTAAAGATTCTACCTTCTGAGGGTCAATGTTTACCTTCTGAGGGTCAACATTCACCTTCTGAGGGTCAAATTTTTACAGTTAATGAAAATACTAGACCGGAATTTGGCTAAACCATTTAAGACAATTTTTACTCAACACCGGGTACTTTGGGCTGTTTTACTCCTGAGTACTGCACTGGTGGTAACGCTAGTGCTGTCGCTTTCTCAAGGAGCAGTACCTTTAAGTATGTCGGAATTTTGGCAAGCCATACTCCACAAAGGCGATCCGATTAAACAGACAATTCTTTGGGATTTACGTCTCCCGCGCATTACGGCTGCTCTCATTGTCGGCGCGGCTTTGGGAATGTCAGGAGCATTACTGCAAGGGATGTTACGTAATAGTCTTGCCGATCCATTTATTTTGGGCATTTCAGCAGGTGCAGGATTAATTGTGATTGTGATGATTGTGTGGCAAATATTCCCGATCGCAATTCCTTTAGCAGCGTGGATGGGGGCAATTTTGACTTCTGCGATCGTTATTTTACTCGGTCGCGCGGGGTCGGGAATTTCGGTTGAACGGTTGATTTTAGGCGGGGTAGCGGTGAGTTCTTTATTAGGTTCTTTACAAAGTACCTTGCTGCTTTTAGCTGAAGACGGCCAAATTCAAATTGCGCTCAGTTGGCTAGTTGGTAGTCTCAATGGACGGGGTTGGCAAGAAATTTCGACGGCTGGCCCTTACATTATTGTTGCATTAATTGGGGGATGCTTACTGGCGCGATCGGTAAATGTGCTGGCTTTAGGAGATGATTTGGCTGTGGGTTTGGGGGTTTCGTTGACGCGATCGCGCTTGTTAATTGGTGGTGTCGCCACTCTCTTAGCCGCAGGTGCAGTCAGTATCAGTGGCTTGATTGGATTTGTTGGTCTTGTTGTCCCCCACGGTGTCCGCCTCATTGTTGGTACAGATCATCGCTTTGTTTTACCACTTTCCGCCCTTGCAGGTGCATGGTTACTGACTTTTGCAGATTTACTCTCTAGATTAGGAGCAGTAGAACTACCAGTAGGTTCTGTGACTGCTTTGCTGGGTTCACCGCTATTTATCTGGTTACTTTATCGTCGTTCTGCTGGGTTTAATAAATTTTGAGCTAATCTACTTGGATCAAAGCCAAAATTGTTTTATAGCTTAAGTTGAGATTATAAAATAATATCCTTTATGCCTCAGTGTATAAAAAACCTGCCAAATTCGCTGTATGAGTTTGGTTGTCTCTGGTAAAGTATTAAAAGTAAATTACTTGTGGGCTATATTTACCGAAGTTTACTATACTTTTAAAAGCATTTAACTACAGCAGTTTTCCATCAAACCCGCCACAAAAATAAATCCTAAAACAAAGCCCAGTATTGCTTTTAGTTGTGGCACGTTTGATTGTAATTCGCTGTAAGTCCGCTCATTTTGCTTTGCTAACGGAATAATAAAAGTTGCTGGTGTATTCACTACAATACCAAAAAGCAGAATGATCAGTTTTTGTTTATTTACCTCGTCTAGTCTAAAATAGACGAGGTATTTTTATTTACTCACTTGCATTTATACCAATTACACCCATAATTATTAGGGCAATTGATAAAAGTTTGATAAATGTAGCAGATTCACGAAACCAAATAATACCAATGATTGCAATTAGGACAGTTCCCAACCCAGCCCAGACAGAATAAGCCACGCTTACTTCTAGTCTCTTGAGAGCAAGAGTTAAAAAACTAAAACAAAATCCATAAAAAATAAATATTAATACTGAAGGGACTAATTTAGTAAATCCTTCTGATAACTTCATGCAAGTTGTGCCTGAAACCTCAAAAAGTATTGCGGCGATGAGATAAATCCAACTTGTTGACATATCTTTTGGGAGCGGTTTGTTAGCAGTCTTTTATTATCTCTATGAAAACCAGAAAATACAACACTTTTAATTGATATTAGTGAATGAGCAAATACCCTAATACCAATTAATTTTGAATCTGTACAGAATAATCTAGTTCAAATTTGCGGACAAATTGCCTTATTCAGGAAAAATCTAAAATGTAACGGGTATATTATTATTCATGATAAATAGGTCTAGTAATTCCGATGCCTGGCTTCTCAAATAAGCTAGATATCTATCTGCATAATATTAGCTTACAAGCACATTTTATAAATTATAAATTAGAGAATTTTTAAATTCAAGTCTCCCTTGTCGAGTTTACCGAACCTCGCTAGTTCAGATTACCCTACATTTATTGTGGTTCGGTAATCATCATAAATCATGTGATAAAAACCGAATTTACACCACTTTTATTTTTAAATATTATGAAAAGCAAGGAAATAAATCCTCAATTAGTTGAACAGCAAAGATACTGATTATACGAGGTAGAAAGATGACATTAGTACGTTGGAACCCCTGGCAAGAATTGAACACAATACAACGTCAAATCAATCGTTTATTTGATGAAGAAACTTTGCCATCTGCATTTTTAGAGAGAGGCTACTCTAGAGTTCCTGCTGCTGAGTTAAAAGAAACTGAAGATGCAATTCATCTAAAAGTAGAACTTCCGGGAATTGAGGCTAAAGACCTGGATTTGCAAGTTACAGAAAATACTGTATATCTAAGTGGTGAGCGGAAGTCTGAAGCTAAATCTGAAGAGAAAGGTGTAATCAAGAGTGAATTTCACTACGGTAAATTCCAACGTGTAATTCCTTTACCTACTCGGATTCAAAATACTAACGTTAAGGCAGATTATAAAGATGGCATCTTGAACCTGACGCTACCCAAAGCTGAAGAAGAAAAGAACAAAGTTGTCAAAGTTAATCTAGCATCTTCTGGCTAATTTCTGCTTTATATCTGCTAGCTATTTATTAAATTAAATAAAAAGCGCTCCCTTTTTAGAGAGCGCTTTTTAGTGTGAATGACTCAGGCTATATAGATTTTTTAGGAAAGTGCAAAATTCTAAATCTTGTAGAGTGTGTTATTGCCAAGAGTAAAGCACTACCTCAGATTTTAGTTGCGCTAGCACAAATGTTCTAACGCATCCTACAAAACTTGCTCTTTCTTAAATTCACCTTTCTTAGTTAACCGTTAAGCTCATCTTCTTGATGGGTTTGGATTACACAGTCAGAAGTTGGCTTGGCAACGCAGGTAAGAACCCATCCTGCGTCTATTTGATCGTCGTCTAAGAAGTTTTGATCTGATTGGTCAACTGTACCTGAAATCAGCTTACCAGCGCAGGTTGAGCAAGAACCAGCATTACAAGAATAAGGCAAGTCCATCTCATTTTCTTCGTTAGCGATCTCTAAGATGTAATCATCTTCAGAAACTTCAATTGTTTTTTCTTCATCTGGAGTCTTTAATGTGACTTTATAAGTTGCCATGTAACAATCCCTAGCTAAATGTGAACTACATTGTTGATCCTACGGGTTTATGTGCTGCTAGTCTAGAGTTAAATGTCGTTGATTACTCTACATCCTGAAGTGCTTAGTGTGAATTGGAAGTGAGAGTAAAAAATTCTGCGATCGCTTCAGCAAATCCCTCAAATGAACTATAATCCCTAGACACGATGGAGACATTCACACCCAACTTCCGCGCATTAGCAGTTGTATAAGGGCCAAAACACGCAATAGTGCAAACTTCATAGTCACGTGAGTTAACCATTGTCAAAAAGCTTTCTACTTCTGCCGTGCTACTAAAGGCAATGACATCGATCATTCCTTGATGTATCAGGTTTAATTCGATACTATAGATACTTGTGTCTAAGCCCTGTGTAATATATGTGGGTACACGAGTTACTTCTATGCCCAATTGCTGCAAATCCTTAATCAAATTGGGTACAACATCAGGCTCAGGCAACCCAACAACTTCTGGGGCAGGTATCAGTACTTTTTTGCCATAAATTTGCGGAATTTTCGCTAATTCTGCCACAATCCCGGCTGGACTAGATTCTGTCGGAATTAAATCTACCTTGCCACAAAAAGACAATAGGTTTTCTGCATCTTTTCCCAAAGCACATAATTGACATTTTTCTACCACAGATACAGGAATATTTAAATCATTCATCCGGTGAAAAAATGCAGTGATGCCATTTCTACTTGTGAAGACAATCCAATCAAATTCAACTATGTGGTTGAGAGCAGCATCTAACTTAGTGTAGTTTGATAAATAGCAGGTTTCGATAGTAGGCATGAAAACAGGTAAACCACCTTGTTTGATAATTTGTTCAGATAACCTATAAGCATAATTTCTCGGTGCTGTTACTAAAATTCTCTTGCCATATAGAGGTAACTCTCTAGATGGAGTGAGTATGTTGATTTGTTTTGATTGGCTGTGCATTTGTTTATCAATCAATGATATAAGCTCAACCTTATCCAAAATGAGCATTGGGATTTAGATGGTGTTGACAGCAACAGATAAATTTCTGCCTTCTTCACCGACATCCTCGACTGAGTAGCAACTTTCCATTGGCCAGTCGATAAAGCCCTTCTGCTTCGATAATAGGGTCGCCTTTTTTCCAAGCACGTGATGTTGGTTCAATATTACGCACTTCGCCAGTAGAATATACTGAAATTAGTCCATTCCCTGGACTATTACGTAAAGCGCCAGAACCAGTAATGAAGAATGTACCACCTTGCTTGGAACTGCGTGAAATGCAACTATTGGCGATGAGTGCATTGGTGTCGATGACGTTTGGAGATGCTCCAGTAAAACTGTTCTGAATGGAATTGGTATCAGGTGCGTTAATATTTGTTATGCCTGAAACGCCTAATTCTGAACTTGCAGTAATATCACTTTTTTCGGTCGGTTTTGTCCGCAACTCGATACCAAAGATACCTTGCGAGTTGATTTGAACTTTTCCACCTGTTCCAGTGTAGGCATTAGCTTTGATATCACTGTCTTCTTCAGGGATGGCGACGATGAATTTAGAGTTGATATTGATATTACCGCCATTACCACCAGCTTGCGCCCTACCTGCGGTGGTTGAAATTAAACCGCCACCGCGCAAAAATAATAAATCACCGATATCGAGGTTGATATCACCACCATTACCTGCATTTGTCAAAGATGCGATCGCACTGCCTTTACCAAGAACTTCCAGAAAATTAGCCTTAATTCTAATATTTCCAGCGTCACCCGTACCGAGGCTGCCAGAGACGATTTCAGCATCATCACGTACAATCAGGCGATCGCTAGTAATATCTATATCACCACCTTGACCATTAGCCTTTTCGTCAACTGATGATATTAAGCCAGTTGCAGACTCACTGTCTGAACCAGTCAGAATAATGTTCTCAGCTTTTACTGTTAAATTACCCGCATTTCCATTTCCCTGAGTTCCTGATGATATCTGTGATTCTTCTTGTACATTTAATAGTTGAGTTTTGATGCTGATATTGCCTGCGTTACCCTTAGCTTCATCGTCAACCTGAGTTCTGACACTGCTACTTCCACGTAAATCAATTTGACTGGCATTAATCGTAATATTTCCCGCATTACCTTGATTAAATGTAGAAGCAGAAATTTCTCCGTTATTGCTGAGGTTTAAGCGTCCTGTTGTAACGTCAATGCTTCCCCCAGAACCAATTCCCCCCGTTTGTAATTCTGCAAATAAACCTGATGGCACAAATGAACCATCTAGTCGTTCTGCACCAACCCCAGTAATATCAATAGAATCAGTGGCATGAACTACCAAATTACCCCCTTGTCCGCGTCCGCCTCCGAATACTGAGGTTGAGATGTTTCCACCATTACTCAACCGCAAGCGCTCTGTGTCAATAGTTATCGTGCCGCCCCGCACATTGGCATTACTTCCAATCACATCCGAGGTTAAGTCACTCATATAAGAAAAACCCCCGAACCGAGACAGAACTTCTTGTGCAAGAGGCTCAGACAAAATTTCTTCCGTAGCAGGGTTATTTAGTATATTCAACTGTTCCTTCGGTACGAAAACAAACCCGTCCAATTCTACATCTTTGGCGCGGATGGTAATATCCCCGGCATTACCGCTGCTTCTAGACGATGTAGTGCTTATATTTCCTGCTTGAGTTAGGGAGAGTCGAGGCGTTTCTATTGTTACATTACCCCCATTTCCTGAGCCAAAGGTGGACTGGCTCAGTACCCCGCTAGAGGAACCGCGAGAGAAACCACTAATCTCTACGTAGTCACTAGCTTTAATAAAAATGTTAGCTGCATTTGCACTGCTAGAAGTAGTCGTACTGACATAACCCCCATCTTTGAGATTGAGTCGTTGGGTTTCAATGGTGATATCCCCTGCTGTTGCTTGAGTTTTACTTCCAAATGGTGTAACAATACCTGTAGATATATTACTTTGAGTCACCTCAACCGCATTCCGAGCCTGAATGGAAATAGAACCGACACTTCCACCACCAGATGAAAGTGCTGTCACTCCTCCCCCAAAGAAATTGTTTTGAACTCGCAAAGTGCCCGTTTCAATCCGCAGATTACCTGTTGAACCTGAACTCAAGCTTCCAAGTCCTAAAGAAGCTCGATTAGTGATATTGACAGCATTTGTAGCTTGCACTGTCAAGTTACCTGCATTACCTGCACCTCCAGATATAACAGAGATAAAGCCACCATTAATGTTGACAAACTCTGTTGCATTGAAAGTGAGATTTCCCCCATTACCTCCACCACCAGTATTTACAGAGATACCACTGCTATTTTGTGTATTTCCATCTCCGGTAATTGTGATTTTCCCGGCATTGACAGTAACATCACCACCCGCACCTGTCGCTAGAGCGGCGCTACTAGAAAAAATCCGACTGCTGTTAGTGAGAGTAACTGCATCGCTGGCTTGAATTTGAATATCACCACCCTTTGCTGCGCCAAAAGTACCGCTTTGAATTGCAGAGTTGTTATCCAAACTAAATTGAATTGCATCAACTATAATTGAGCCGCCATTCCTACCGAAAAGAAACGAACCGTTTAGCCCAATTTTTCCGCCAAATAGTTCAATTGCACTATTGCCACTTGCAACGATGAAGCTACTATTGGTTAAGTTGATGGGTGCGCGTCCGAAATTTTCTGGTAATTTAAAACCCAATGAGGAGCCATCGACATTTAGCCCAACAGTTGTATCTCCACCGACTGCGCCCAATTTCAGTTGTCCATTTTGAGTAAACAAATAACTACCATCCAAAGTAATTTCACCGCCCATAAGTGCTAATGTGCTACCAGAGCCAACACGTAAAGCATCAACAATATTTCCCTGTGAATTCCGAATCGCTGCTTGGCTAGTAATACTTCCAGGTTGCGAACCAAACTGTAAACCAACTGGTACATTGATAGCCAATAACGGCGGTGCTTGGGGATTTATGGCGCTAAACTCTACCCCATTGCCAAAAACTAAACTATTTGCTGTCGTCGCCAAAAAAGAACCCTGTATATCTAAACTGGCATTCTTACCAAACACAATGCCATTGGGATTTAGCAAAAACAAATTTGCATCACCTAATACACCTAATCTCCCGAAAATATTCGATGAGTTACCACCAGTAACGCGAGAAAAGATATTTGTTATCCCCTCTGGATTGGCGAAATAAACACCTCTACCAACACCGACGTTAAAATCTTGAAAGCTGTGAAATAGGTTAGTGCCACGAGCCGCACCACCATCGATAATGTCATTATTTTGATTAAAAGGAACAACTTGCGATCGCTCTTTCCCCAGGCTATCATCGGGAGTTAACTGAGCCAAAGCAGGATGAATAGAAACTGCAACTGCTCCCACGCACCCCAACCATCCTGCGATGCTAAACCGCAAAATTTTCATAATTTCTATTTCCCTATTTTTTCTGTAGGACTAGATCCTAGATCCCCGACTTTTTAAAGAAGTTGGGGATCTAAATCATCAATTTAGCGATCGCTAGCAATCTTCTGGAGGTATTCGATGCGTTGTTGAGTATTTTTTTGTTCTACATCGTTACCTATCAATATTTCTGACTCTGCAAGGTTTTTAACTAAAGTTGCCCCACTCTGCCCTAGTTTACCATTATCAGTTCCTTTCAATGCTTCTTGGAGTGCTTCATACCACAACTCGTTTTCAGCATAATAATTGACGCTTTCGGAAATGCTAGTAAATTGATTTTTAGCAAGTGATTGAGGCTGGATAACGGTAAATTCTGCACGTCTCACAATCGGGCTATTTTCGCAGTCAATTGAGATTTGCCATAAATATGTTTTGCCTACTGTGAGTTTGGGGTAGTCGCGGGGAAGTTCTAGCTTGTTAATCCCCACTATTGTGGGTATTTCTTGAACTTTGCCAATTTGTTTAGGGTTGTTGCTTGAATCAAATTCAGCCAATCGGAATCGCACATTTTGGGAACTTGACATATACCAAGCTAACATTGGACGGGTGGAAGTGGTTTTACCGATATATGTCTGAGGTGCAAGCTGTGTCAGAGGGATACTGCCGTTACTTGGACATCCACGGGAACCACCCGCACGGGAATGTCCGCTAGCTGGTTTGCGATCGCGTGGTTTAAACTCAGCAAATGCTGGCAATGCTGTCATCAGAAAAACCATGCTCACAACTAAGCTTGTAAGTCTGCGGTTATTTCGCCAAAATCCAATATGTTGATGACTCATGGTAGATGTTGTTGATTGTAGGGTTATCTGAAACTTTTGAAATTCTTAATTTTTTCCTATTTATTGTTTTAAAAGTTGCTATTTATGTATCAAGTATTTTTAGATCCTCCTAAATCCAATACGGTTCAGTTAAGGCTAAAACTCTTTGTCAAAGTCAATTTTTTTTACGAACCACAGAGACGCAGAGGGCACTGAGAGAATAAAGAAATGCTTAACTGAACTGTATTGCTCCTAAATCCTCCGATAAATTGGAGGACTTTGAGTGCTTATTCCTCCATTTTTTGGGTGATATAGGAGGGATAGTGATCCAATTTGCTACTTTTCAAACATTCTCTGAACCAAATCATAAATATAAAGTTTTAAAATTCAAATTCCCTTTTAAGTTTCCAACTAATTTCACAGATAGTCCCGCGAGGAGAAAGTGATTCGCGTAGAAACTCTCCTCTTAATTGTTGAGCAAGTATTTTAGAATGCTTTGTGCCTTTATTTTCTAGTTTTGATGTGATTCCCGAACCATTATCTTTGACGGACAATTTATAGTTATTTAAACTACAAACACCTGATGCTTCTACACGCTTGACTCCTTGGGCGTGTTTACCAACATTACACAAAGCTTCTTCCAAAAAAAGACAAACTCCCCGTTTGTCTTCCATACTTAAATATTTATCATCAATTGGGTCAAAATTGCGAATTTTAACTTTTAATGTTTTAAAGTTCTCAAAATCCTTCCGTTCTAAGGTACTAGAATAAACTTCATATAACAAATCGTGAAGTGGTCGATTCAATTCAAGAATTAATCCGCTACCTAAACGTAAACTCTCTTCTGTAGTTAATGCTTCGAGTTTGAGAAATTCGCCAATCTCTCTAATCTCCCGATCGAGTTTTTCAAATTGTCCCAGCAATTGCTCGTAAGAGATATCTTTAGCACGTAGATGCTTTAATCCATAAGCGAGGGTTTGCAAAGGGCCATTATGAATTACGGTAAAAGTGTGTTGAATGGTGTTTTGACGTTCGTGAATTTGCGATCGCAAGAATTTATCATGCTGGTAAAATGCAAAAGCACTCAAACCTACGCCATTCACGGCTAATACAAGCAAACCCGGTGTTACAGGAATCCATACACCCCACACCCACAGCATTATATACCCGCAGCTAAACAGGCAAAATCCTGCTACACTCACACTCAGTATATTTTTCCAAACAGATTGGGTCAGCCGTCCGATCATAATCGGCAAAAACCCCCAAATCAATATCCATGTATACTCTCCAATATCACCCCAACTGTGCAACATTGGGCGACCATCCATTACAGTACTCAAAATTTGACTGATCACATGAGCGTGATAGTCAATGCCATAAATTTGACCGCTTAATTTTAAGCCAGGCAAGGCAGATGTATAAATAGCATCTCCCGTACTCAGGTTACGGTTGCCAACTAACACAATGCGATCGCGCAGCAATTCTGCATCAACTTGACCATTGAGAATATCGCGTAGCGACACAACATTAAAAGGTTGCTCACTGTTGCGGAAGTTCATTAAAATTGACAATCCGCCATCATCAACCCTGACGTATCCGCCAAAATTATGGGTAATTCGGGGTAATTCAATCTCACGGAATCTGATGGTATTTGGGTCATTTTTTCCCGTTTGTAACTCAATTCCTTTTGCATCTAAATACTTCGTAACTAACCGCAATGCTAAAGAATATTTATCTTCGTTGATATTCTTAGGATTCGGCGTATACAACAAATAGCGTCGATTTTTGCTATCCTCATCATTAGGTAAATCAACAAACCCAACTCTTTCGGGTAGCAAGCTCTGGGGTGGTGAAGTTTCTCCGGGTGGTAAAATTTTTTCAATGCCAATAATCTTAGAATTTGACTGTAATACCTGCGCTAGTTGTTCGCCACCAGGTTCAACAGGAACATTTTTGAAGATATCCAAACCAATAGCTAGGGGTTTATAAGTTTCCAGCTTGGTAAGCAACTCTGCAATCTTCTCATCTGGAATTGGATACTGCTTAACCCATGCAATATCCTTTTCATCGATACCCACAATTACTATATGTTCATCACGTTTTTCTAGCGGACGTAAACGTAACATCGTATCGAGAAGCATCCATTCCCAAGATTGCATTCCCCCGGCTATTCGGATCAACATCACCACAAATAGAACTATAATCCCTGGAGGTGCAGCCAGCGACCACAACCCAAATTCTTGGCAAATACGATTCCAGATTCCCCTTCTCATTTAATTTAGGATTTCACTCCCCACACTCAAAAAGCAAGTTATATCAGGGCTTTGCGATTAACAGGCGTGCCATTCGGTCTTGGCTCGTAGTCAAGATGAGCAAGTGGCGTGCAAGGTTTGTACCTTTTTCTTCCTTCTGCCCCCTGCCTCCTGCCTCCTGCCTTTCTTTAATCAATTAAACCTTCTTCACGGGAACGAATTTCGGTGAGGATTCGCATATTCTTACCACTTTGCTTGCAGTCTTCAGGATACACCCCCAAAACATCCTGAATCTTCGTCCAGTAAGTACGTACCGCTCGCTCCGATTTATACATTCTGTCTGCGATCGCCTTATCTGTCAAACTCTCTTCAAAAGCCAAACGCAACACATCCAACCATTCCGGCTTGAGTTCGATTCCTGTTTTGATGTCTTTTGTGTGAGTTGCACCCTGAAGTGCTAAATTAACCCGCATGAGCATTTCATCTTCAGGTAATCCTTTATCTGCGATCGCAAATCCACCCTGATGATTATCAATCTCGTGTTTAATTCTGATTAAGGCTTTCACATAACTAGTTTGCACTATGAAATTCTGATGGGGATATTCTTTAAGTAAAGTTTGCAACAGCTTAATTCCGGTATCAATTTCTGCTGTCTCTCCTTGGCGATCGGGAAGTGATAAATCCATCACAATCAAGTCGAACTGGTAACATTGCACTTGAGAAAGCGTATCTTTTGCCGTCTGAGCCTTGATAATAGCAGCTTCTGGATACTTTCGACTTAAGACATCAAGAGTACCAGTCAAAATTAATTGGTGGTCATCGACAACAAGAATACCGAGCTTCTTTTCCATTGCTAAGTGCCTATAAACTTGATGTTCTTTCAAACTTTTCATCACCATATTTTTATCCAAATTAAAAGTTTTTTTAAGCTTTACTACTCAATACTTAGCCATTGCAGGTAATATTTAAAATCAGCACTCTTTTTAATGTCCTCTTTAAAGTCTCCGCCTATTTTAATTGGAGATGAATGTCTTACCTATACAGAAAAGTGCAAATAATGCCGAGAGAAGATTGTTCATCACCACTAGCTTATTTTCAATTAATGCACTGAGAAGGTTCTGGTGATCTGGATATTGTAGTATGATTTTTTGACGATGACAAAACCCGCAGATGTCAGCACCAAACGCTTAATTAGCCTTGCACCCGACAACTGGGTGAGATGGGTAACTCAAATTCCCGACATTACAGTTGGGGAAATTCTCAACGCAGAATTTCAATGGATAAGTAGGGAAAGTGATGTTTTAATCCGCGTTGAAAGTCCCCTAGATGGAGAATTTCTAGTTCTTACCGAGTTACAATTACGGTATAACTCCAAAATGCCCCGCCGAATGCGTGCGTATGCTTCTTTAGCGGAAGAGAAGTATAATTTATCGGTCTATCCTGTACTAATCAACATTCTGAAAGTAAGTGACACGCAAATTCCCACAACCTACACATCGAATGTTGCAGGTTTACAATCACGTCAAGATTATCGCGTCATTAATTTGTGGGAAGTTGATGTGAATATTGTCTTTGAACAACCTTTACCATTATTGCTTCCCTTTGTACCAATTCTCAAAGGCGGGGAGAATGAATCCATAATCCGGGAAGCATTACAAATTTTGCGTAGAGATGAACAATTAAACCAACTAGAAACAGTTTTAGCTTTTTTTGCTACTTTTGTACTAGAGAGTGCCTTAGTTCAGGAAATCATGAGGTGGGATATGGCTGTGTTGCGCGAATCACCTTGGTATCAAGAAATTTTACGCGAAGGAGAAGCCCGTGGGGAAGCCCGTGGAGAAGTTCGTGGAATTCAGACGGGTCTTGAGACGTTATTAGAGATAAAATTTGGCAATCCTGGCTTAGAATTAATGCCAATTATCTATCAAATTAAAGATTTACAGCAATTGAAAGCAATTCAACAAGCCATCAAAACCGTAAATTCCGTTGAGGAATTGAGGCAGCTTTTATAGTATAATTACTTAGTCAAAAAGGTATTAAGTTGCAGTTTCCTTCTTAGAAAGATGAAAGATTTCCCGTTCTAAGTTCTGTACACCCGTGGATCTGGAGTATTCTCGAATAATCTTTTAGATCAGTGCGATCGCCTTGCCAGTATATATAAAGTAGGCGTTGCCAAATATAAATATCAATTAGTGCGATCGCCTACGCGATCGCATTTTCCGCAATTCCCAATCCCTTATTAAATTTTTCTAATAATCATTCTCTATTTTGTGGCATAAATTTAGTGAATGCGGATGATATGTACATAGCAGCATTGATCACTAAAGATTGATTTATGAATAACTCCACCCATCAGCTAGACGATTTCGCTTTAACATTACCGATTCCCCAATTAGCTCGCATCACTGCCCAGAAATTTGCTAACCAACAGGCAAATTCAGAAAAAGCAGAGCAAGTTCGGCTGAATACGCTAGCTGTGTGGGTGGTAAATGACTATTTGGAAATGATGGATATTCCTACCAACCTCCAAGCTAGCGACAGTTGGAACCCCATCATGCGCCTCTGCGGAAATATCGCTGACTTAGAATTGCCCTCAGTTGGTCGTCTAGAGTGTCGCCCTGTCCATCAGCATCAAGAGATATGTTTTATTCCCCCAGAAACTTGGGAAGAACGGGTGGGTTATTTAGTAGTTCAATTTGATGAATCACTCCAAGAAGCGAAGCTGCTTGGTTTTATTCCTAGTGTAGCAACTGAAACACTGCCTTTAAAACAACTGCAACCATTGGAAGCATTTATCGACCATTTGGGAGAACTACGTCAATCTCCAGTTAGTTCACTTGTGAATTTGAGTCAGTGGTTTACTGGTATATTTGAGGCAGGTTGGCAAACGATTGAATCTTTGTGGAACTTGCCGGAACTTAGACCAGTTTATGCCTTTCGTAGTACCGAAACTTTGGAACTCAATGCCCTCAATCAACCAGAATCAATTACTAAACGGGCAAAACTGATTGATTTAGGTATCCAAATTCTTAACCAACCCGTTATGTTGATTGTGGAAATCAGCCCAGAAAAAAATCAACAAACCAGTATTCATCTACAATTGCACGCCACTGGGAATCAAATCTACTTACCACCCGGAGTTCATCTCACCGTTCTAGATAGTTCGGGAGCAGTATTTCTAGATGCTCAATCGAGAAAATCAGACAACTACATTCAGTTACAGTTTCGCGGTGAACCGACAGAACAATTTAGTGTTAGGGTAGCCATTAATGATACTAGCATTACTGAGCATTTTCAGATTTAAAACATCTAGCTATTTTCCCTCTTTGTCGGTAATTTATTAAGTGCTAATTAGTTAATTAAAAATTAAAAATTAAAAATTCAAGCCAGTTTTGGGGATTTTGAAAAAAGTCTGCAAAAGCGTGTGGAGCTTGTTATGAGACATTAGAACAGGGGATGATTTTGCACAGAGGGGATAGTGACGGTCATGGGTAAGTTAGTGGTTCTGAAGTTCGGAGAGGGTAGCTTTGAGCAGGGGTTTGCTGTCACCCTCCAAATTGGTGAAGAACATGAGCGGGCGGCAATAGAAATCACGGGGAAACTACCTTCATTTCCCGAAATGCCGCTTTATTATAGTCATTGGCAGTCTAGTTATCGGCAGATAGGCAATCGTTATCGTCTCCATGCTGACAAAATGCAGGTAACGAATGTCTCGATGATTCAAGACTGCGAAAACACTTCCCGTATCTTACGGGCCCGCTTTAATACCTGGTTGCGAGCAGAAGAGTTTCGCCATTTGAGAGAAAAATGGTTAGAAAGATTGTCGTCCGAAGAAGAAGTGCGAGTAATTTTGCAAACAGAAAATAGCCAGTTACAGCTATTGCCTTGGCATCTGTGGGATTTGTTAGAACGCTACCCCAAGGCTGAAATCGCTCTTTCTTCACCATCTTACGAGCGCATTCACAAGCCACGCCCAAAAAATCCATTAGTCAATATTTTGGCTATTGTGGGCAATAGTCAGGGGATTGATACTGAGGCCGATCAAGCTTTACTCCAACAGTGTGGTAACGCAGAAGTCTGCTTTTTGGTCGAACCACAACGAAAAGAATTAACCGAGCATCTTTGGGGAAAAAACTGGGATATTCTCTTCTTTGCTGGGCACAGTTCCAGTAACAAAAATGGAGAAAGTGGACGAATTTACCTGAATAAAACTGATAGTCTGACCATTGGCGAATTAAAATATGCTCTGAAGAAAGCCATTGAGAACGGCTTGCAACTAGCTATATTCAACTCCTGTGATGGATTAGGATTAGCGCGAGAATTGGCTGATTTGCAAATTCCTCAAATAATCGTCATGCGTGAACCAGTCCCAGACCAGGTTGCGAAGGAATTCTTAAAGTATTTTCTCCAAGGCTTTGCTGGTGGTGAGTCTTTATATCAAGCGGTACGCCAAGCACGGGAACGATTGCAAGGACTTGAGGATCGATTTCCCTGTGCAACTTGGCTACCAATGATTTGCCAAAATCCCGCGCAGATACCACCCACTTGGGATGAATTAAGGTCTACAACAAAACCTAAAGATACCCCAAATTTAGTTTTGTCTACCAAACGCAGATTAGCAACAACTTTGTTATCTAGTTTGGCGATTACAGGTTTGCTTTTTGGGGTGAGATGCTTAGGATGGCTAGAAAGTGTAGAAATTCCCGCCTTTGACCAGATGATGCGATCGCGCCCTGCGGAGCCGCTAGATTCGCGTCTGTTGATAATTGCAATTGATGATGACGATCTGGCAATTCAAAGACAGAATAATGAGTCCTTGATTGGAGCTTCCATTTCCGAAAAATCTCTTAACAAAGTATTGGCAAAACTGAATAAATATCAACCCCGTGCGATCGGCTTGGATATTTACCGTGATTTTCCAGCTAAACAACCAGATTTAATTACTCGTCTTCAAAAAACTCAAAATTTGGTTGGTGTATGTAAAGGAAGTGATAGCACAGCAAACATCACTGGTATTAAGCCAGCACCAGAAATCCCCCCAACAAACCTGGGATTCAGTGACTTTATTCACGATTCTGATGGAGTTATCCGTCGCCATCTCCTGTTCATGAACCAGGAGCCGACATCGTTGTGTCCTGCTACCTTTGCATTCAGTCTACAACTAGCCTCCTTATATCTGCGCCCTTCAGGAATTCAACCAAAGTTCACCCCTGAAGGGAATTTGCAACTCGGTAAAACTATTTTTCCGAATCTGAAGTCTCGCACTGGCGGCTATCAGAATATTGATGCTAATGGCGGTCAAATCTTACTTAACTACCGCTCTCCAAAACAGATAGCTCAAGAGGTGAAGCTGACCCAATTTTTAGCTAGTCCAATTAACCCCAGTGCTATTAAAGACAAGATTGTTTTGATTGGTGTGACAGCAAGGGGGGATTCTCCAGACACTTGGCCTACACCCTATGGGGCTCCTTTAGATGAGCAAATGCCAGGAGTGTTAGTACAAGCCCACATGATCAGCCAGATTCTCAGTGCTGTGCAGGATGGGCGGCCATTGCTGTGGGTTTGGTCGCTTTGGGCTGAGGCGATCTGGATTTGGGGCTGGTCTTTGGTAGGAGGAGTTTTGGCTTGGCGAAAGTTTTCCTTGCCTTGGTTGGCATTGGCAGTTAGTATTACCTCTGGTGTTCTGTATATACTTTGCTTTGGTCTATTAATTTCCGGTGCTTGGGTGCCATTTGTCCCGTCAATTTTGTCGCTAGTAGCCACGGTTAGCCTGATGTCAATTTATAATTCAGCAACTAAAGTGCAGGTAGAGAATGGGCAATAGGGAAATATTTTTTTGATTAAATTTTTAGATAAGCAGCAGATAAATCTACCAGGCTTACATAGTTCAAGAAGGTTTTTTATGAAGTCCAATTCACAACCGATAAAACTGTTTTTAGTAGTAGCTTTTAGCTGTACCAACTTATTAGTTAGCTTGACTCCAGTACTGGCGAAACCAAACGTCGGTTCTTCAACTAGTGATGCCTATGGTGGGCTACGCCTAGGCTCTGAAGCTAAAACAAGCCATACTAAATCCACAACCTTTAATCAACCTCCAATTCCATCTGGCCCTCCTCCTGGAGGCCGCGTTCGTGGTGGAGCGAAGCGCAACCTAAATGGATGCCAAATTACTAAACATGACCTGACTGCTTTAGTGTCCTTTACTCAGGAAGCTAACTCAGTAATCAATGTCTGGGGAAAGACAACACTAGAACACCCAAGTTGGTTTTTCTATGTGCCATATACCAAAGATTTTCCTTATGCAGTTGAATTTGTGCTGCAAGATCAAGACTCTAACGAGATTTATAAAAAACCGATCGTTCTACCAGAGAAAGCAGGAGTCATCAGTGTGTCTCTACCTACCACTTCTCCTAGCTTGGCACTAAACAAACAATATCGCTGGTTTTTCACCATTAGCTGTGACCAGGAAAAGAATGCTCCCCCGACTTACGTTGAAGGGGTAATACAAAGAGTCGAACTCAATCCCGCCGTAGTTAAAGAGCTAGAAACGACAGAACTTTTGAAGCGCTATGCTATCTATGCCCAAAACGGGATATGGTACGACGCACTTACCACACTGGCTCAACTACGCCAGAAAAATCCTAAAGATGCAAAATTGCAAGCAGAGTGGCAGAATTTGTTAGGCAGCATCCATTTAGATGATATTGCAGCAGAACCGATTTTTTGGGAGCAACCTTAGAGGATGTTTGAAAAGTCCTCTTCTTGGTAGCAAAACGTTAAATTTTAGAAAACTAGCTCCATTCATTAAAAAAACTTGCCTCAGAAGCATCACACCCCCAAGACAAGCTAACTCTCTAAATTCTTTACTCTACGCTCTCTGCGCCTCTGCGGTTCGTTTCTCTTAAAGTTGCTTCACTTCCGAAACCAACTTCGCCACCATATCCTTCGCACTACCAAAAAGCATCGTAGTTTTATCCTTGTAGAACAACTCATTGTCTACACCGGCAAAACCCGTACTCATCCCGCGCTTAATTACAATCGTCTGCTTTGCCCGATCTACTTCCAAAATCGGCATACCATAAATCGGGCTATTTTTATCACTCCGCGCCGCCGGATTTACCACATCATTTGCCCCAATTATTAAAGCCACATCTGCTTGTTCAAACTGGGGATTAATATCATCCATGTCGTATAACTGGGTATAAGGCACATTTGCCTCTGCCAACAACACATTCATGTGCCCCGGCATTCTTCCAGCAACGGGGTGAATAGCATACTTGACATCAACGCCCATCCGTTCTAACTGATCTGACAATTCCCGGACGCTATGTTGCGCTTGAGCAACTGCCATACCATAACCGGGCACAATTACCACAGAACGGGCATAACCCAACATCATCGCCCCTTCTTCAGGATCGATACTGCGGACAGTTTGATCGGTTGCACCACCACTAGCAGCAGCACCACCAGAACTAGAACCTGTACCAAAAGCGCTGAACAGCACACTAAATAAGGAGCGGTTCATCGCCTTACACATAATCTCGGTAAGGATTAAGCCAGATGCTCCCACCAAAGCACCAGCGATGATTAACATATTGTTCATCACCACGAATCCAGCCGCCGCCGCCGCCACACCTGACAACGAGTTCAACAGCGAGATTACCACTGGCATATCGCCGCCACCAATGGGGATGACGAACATCACACCCAACACCAATGAAACGCCAACCACTCCCAAGAATATGGGTAAGCTATCTGGTGTGATGATTAAATAGGCACTACCTACTATATAAGCACCCAGAAGCAAGAGGTTAAATGGTTGTTGGAATGGAAATGTAATCGGCGAACCGCTAATTAAACCTTGCAATTTGGCAAAGGCTAAAAAGCTACCTGTGAAGGTAACACCACCGATTAACACGTCCAATAGCATGGAAATGTTAACATCTAGGGGTATCGGCTGAGAACTATCTAATAACCTCCAGAATTCTGCAACGGCTACTAATGCCGAAGCTGCACCGCCCAAACCGTTGAGTAAACCCACCATTTGGGGCATTTCGGTCATTTGGACTTTGTAGGCAACGATCGCACCAATCAACGATCCAATCACCAAGCCCAACAATATCATCTCGTAGTTCAATACATGCTGATCCAGCATTGTTGCCACAATTGCTAGCAGCATCCCCACTGCCGCTACAATATTACCGTTTCTCGCTGTAGCAGGTGATCCCAGCTTTTTCAAGCCCAGAATGAATAACGATGCAGCGACTAAGTACGTCAGCTGAATGCCAGTTGGTAAAAAGTCGCTCACGCCTTAATCTCCTTCTTCTTGAACATTTGCAACATTCTGTCTGTTACTAAGAAACCACCCACAACGTTGATTGTTGCCAATACCACAGCAATCAAACCGAGAATTACTGACACACTCGTATCTCTCGCACCAGCAGCAACTATTGCTCCCAGTACCGCAATCCCAGAAATCGCGTTTGAGCCTGACATTAAAGGCGTGTGTAAAGTCGGTGGGATTTTGTTGATGACTTCAAAGCCGATAAAAGATGCCAAAACAAATACAAACAAAGCAGCAAGTAATGCCTCTGTCATGAAATCAAAACTCCTTTTATAAGTGGGAATGGGGAATTGGGCATTGGGCATTAGTTCTTCCTCCTCATCCCCCTCATCTCCCTAATTAACCGCCGGTTGTTGAGTATTCAAAGCTTGTAGCGCATCCCGCACTCGTTGATTGCGAATTTCACCAGCGTGGGTAACACAAGCTGCATCAACGATGTCGTCGCTAAAGTCTACCTGCAAAGCTTTGTCTTTAATTAGCAATTGCATCAACGATGTAACGTTCTTGGCATACAATTGGCTGGCGTGAATTGGCATCGATGATGGGAGATTGATGGGGCCGATAATTGTCACACCGTTCCACACAATATCTTTACCGGGTTCTGTACACGCACAGTTACCACCCTGTTCAGCAGCCAAATCCACAATTACTGAACCTGGTTTCATTTGTGCCACCATTTCTTCTGTAACGAGCCGTGGTGCTTGTCTCCCAGGAACTTGGGCTGTAGTAATCACTACATCAGAATTTTTGATGTGTTCGGCGACAACTTCTTGGGTGCGTTGTTTACTAGCCTCAGAAATTTCCTTGGCGTAACCGCCAGCAGCGACGGTTTCTTCGTCTAATTTGACTTCAACGAATTTTGCCCCTAAGCTTTGCACTTCTTCTTTGACGGCGGGACGAATATCAAAGGCTTCTACCACTGCTCCCAAACGTCTAGCGGTGGCGATCGCTTGCAATCCCGCTACACCAGCGCCCATAATAAATACTTTCGCTGGAGCGATCGTACCTGCGGCTGTGGTTAACATTGGGAAGTATTTCGGTAATGCAGCTGCGGCAATTAATACTGCCTTGTAACCTGCTAATGAAGCTTGCGAGGACAAAGCATCCATACTTTGCGCCCTAGTAGTACGGGGAATCATTTCCATACTCAAGGCTGTAATTTTCCGGTTTGCTAGTTGCTGTGCTACAACAGGATTTCCTAAAGGATTGAGGAAACTGACTAATACAGCCCCTTCCTTTAACAAGTCAATTTCTGAGCGCCCATCTTCTCGTTCTTGTGGTGGGCTGACTTTCAAAAGAATATCTGTTTCGCCCCATAATTTGGCAGTATCACTGATTATTGTGGCTCCTGCGGCTTCATAATCAGGATCGCTGAAAAAAGATCGCTCTCCTGCACCTGTTTCTACCCAAACTTCTAAACCTTGTTTTACCAATCGAGCAACGGTGTCAGGAATTAATGCTACACGACGTTCACAAACTTCAATTTCTTTAGCAACTGCTATTCTCATGAAATCTCCTGAAGATAAATACCTAATCTCTGCCAAGTAAGTGATTGTCTAGATGAGGGATATCCCGCACTTAATAGTACTTAGGCAGGAACATCAGCTATGACTTTTACTTGTAGATTGAACCTTGAATCTTTCCTCTCCCACTCTTAGCTTTCCAGGCAAATCCTCACTTTGCCGCTCGCAGATGTCATATTTCCAGATAGTTGCAAACAGGGTTACGTATTGCACATCCTAAAATTGATTCCCAAATTTTGCATCTTTATCTTTAGCCTGTTTTCGGGATTGAAAAATTTTGGTATTCCTTTCTTATAGAGTAATATTGACCAAATTTTGAAGGCTTGATAATTTCCAAATCAAATTTTAATGATTACGACTTTGATTCCAATCCAACTTATTTTAATCAATTTAGCCCAACTTAACTGGCGATCGCTGATGGCACGCCTCAATTTTTATAACAAAATTCTCAAATTTAGATACACTTATACATATTTAGAAACACAATCCCATCCCAACGGTATTTCTATTGAGTTCAAAATTTGACCAACCTAGTCATCAAATCAGGACTCTATAAGGGTAATGAAGTAAATTGGTTATATGTAAAATTTATTGCTAAGTAATTTTACGCCGTCTAAGCATCAGGGAGGATGGCACTTTTTGTTGTTACTGAACGTCAATTGTCAGGAAGTGAGTAGTAAACTTTAGTAACGAATACTAACACACGGTTATTTTAGATAACAGATTTATTTTTTGGTAGAGGAAGCTCAATTATGCGACGTTTACTTTCCGCTTTAGCCGTGACTAGCTGTTTAGTGACTGGATTTCCAGCCCTGACTTGGGCACAAAGTTTACCTGGATTTACGCTGTTTAGCGGCGTTAAAGCCGAAAATCAACTGCCCTTCCGATTAGATTTTGGTGGACAAGCCAATGGTTGGGATCGATATATATTAAGGATTCCAGCCCAAAGAATGAAATTGGCTGTTGGTCAATTTGCCATTACCTACCCTAATTATTACAAAGGAACTTTTGACCAGAACAAAATTGAAGTCCGAGTCAAAGGCAAAGCAGTTCCGCTTTCTGAGGTGAAGTGGGACAAAGAAGGTAAGCTGATTAATATTTTTCCCCAAGAGCCTGTACCAGCAGGTAGCGCAGTTGAGGTAGTCTTATCTAACGTGAAAAATCCATCTTTTGGAGGCGTTTACTACTTTAACTGTCAAGTGCTTTCCCCTGGTGATGTACCACTATTGCGCTACATGGGAACATGGATTTTGAGCATCAATTAAGAGTGCTGATTGGGTGTAACCATGCCCAATTTCCAATTCACTAAAAAAGTGATACAATTAGAGATTGTGAGTTTTTATAAAAATCACCTAAGAGGAGAACAGTATGAAAAGAACACTAGGCGGTACTAGCCGTAAGAGAAAAAGAACCTCTGGTTTTCGTGCCAGAATGCGGACACCAGATGGTAGAAACGTGATTAGAGCTAGGAGAAAAAAGGGCCGTCACCGTTTGAGTGTTTAGGGCATATTTAAGCTAAAAGAGTATCTGTGGCTTTGCCTAAAGCAAATCGGCTAAAATCCCGCAAGGATTTTCAGGCAGTTTTCCGGGAAGGAATTCGGCGTAATGGCTCTTATTTAACATTGAGAGCCTTAAAGCCGTTGTCTTCAAGAAAACCTTCTTTGGACACTGCCACTCAGACTACACAACCAATTGACTCACTGCATATTTCCAGCATCCGCATTGGCATTTCTATAAGCACAAAAGTCAGCAAAAGGGCAGTGGTTCGCAACCGAATCAAACGGCAAATTACTTCTGCTTTATATAATTTGTTACCCAAATTATCACCAGGATGGCGATTAGTGTTTATTGTCAAACCTACAGCAGCAGAATCTAAGTGCGTAAGCCCACAATTTCTGCAAGAATTAGAGCAGTTGTTGGCACAAGCTGAGGTGTTCGATGGGAATTCGTGAAGATGTTTATTATGAAGGTGGCCCCCACATTGGCGATTTAATTGTCAACCTGATAATTGGGCTAACCATTGTCGGGATACCATTAACAGTGGGGGCAATTGTCAGAGCATTGTGGCTGCGTTTCCGCATCACTGATCGCCGAGTTACGGTGATTGGAGGTTGGCAGGGGCGCGATCGCACTGACATAATTTACTCAGAAATTGTCAAAGTTGTCACAATTCCCCGTGGCATTGGCTTGTGGGGAGATATGGTACTAACCCTAAAAAACGGCAGTCGTCTCGAATTGCGTGCAATTCCCAAATTTCGGGAAGTCTATGACTACATTAATGAAAGAATTGCTGCGAAAAATCCCGAATATACGGTAGCTGCTAATAAGTAATGGGAGCAGGGAATAGGGAATGCCGAATTTGCTCAGATAAAATACAAAATTCAGAACTTCGCACTTACCAAAAAATACATACCACTCCCTACTCCCCTACTTTTGGCATGTGCGGCTATCCGTAGCTAAGGGTAGTCGCACATAATTTATGATTTAGATAAATTAGATTCAGTCAGTTTACAGTACCTCAGGTTGAATTCAGAATAATGGATTTTGGTATCGGCTTTCTCTCGAACAACGTGATGCTGCCAATCATAGATTTCTTCTATGGTATTGTGCCTAGCTACGGATTGGCGATCGTTGCTTTGACATTGATAGTCCGCTTCGCGCTCTATCCCCTGAGTGCTGGCTCAATTCGCAATATGCGGAAGATGCGAATTGTACAACCTCTGATGCAGAAGCGGATGGCAGAAATTAAAGAGCGCTATAAGGATGAACCGCAAAAGCAGCAAGAGGAAATGGTCAATGTCCAAAAAGAATTTGGCAACCCCTTAGCAGGCTGTTTTCCGTTATTAGTACAAATGCCGGTCTTATTAGCGTTGTTTGCCACTTTGCGGGGTTCTCCTTTTGCAAGTGCAAACTACAGCGTTAACCTGCAAATCGTTCCCGCAGAACAAATCGAGCAGATTCAACCGCAAGCCTTTGCTACTGCTCCTCAAAATATTTATGTTGCAGATGGGGAACACGTTAAAGTAGCTGCAATCCTTCCCAGTGGTAGCAAACTGGCCGTTGGAGAACACACTAAAATTCAATATCAGACTGTTGAGGGCAAACCATTTCAGGTACTTTTAGCAGAACATCCAGAAAATAAGCTAACTCCTGATTGGAAAATCACCAAAGGCGAAGAACGAATAAAAATTGATGCTGAGGGCAATGTAGAAGCCTTACAACCAGGAGAAGTTAGTATTCAAGGAACAATTCCTGGACTAGCAGCAGAAAAAGGCTTTCTATTCATTGATGCTTTAGGCAGAGTTGGCGCACAAGATGCAGATGGCACAATCCACTGGGATATTGTTGCCATGATCGTCTTCTTTGGAATCAGCCTTTATGTTAGCCAAATGCTCTCTGGGCAAAATTCCAGTGGTGGCAATCCGCAGCAAGATACAGTTAACAAAATTACTCCAGTCATATTTTCTGGGATGTTTTTGTTCTTCCCCCTACCAGCCGGGGTGCTGATGTATATGGTGATTGGTAACATTTTCCAAACTGCACAAACTTATCTTCTCTCCCGCGAACCTTTACCAGAAGAACTGCAAAAAATTGTAGAAACTCAGGAGAAAGAAGTAACAGTCACCGAACAAAAAGCATTGCCATTTGAACCGAAAAGTTCCAAGAAAAAGGCCACAGGGGGATCATGAGTAACATTTCGATGCAGCGAGGTCAGCAGTGGTTAAAAACGCTGCTGGAACTCACTGGAGTACCTGCTGAGATTCAAGGTCATTTAGAAACTACCCAATCTCAAGACAGCGATTCCCCAGAACCAGATAATTACTGGTTGACAATCGAGCAAACTAATTTGACGACAGAACAAATCCAGGTATTAATTGGTACTGATGGTTCTGTGCTGGATGCGATTCAGTATCTAGCAAATTCGGTTTTAAACCTGAGCCAACCCCCAGAGGAACAAGCCTCTTACACTATTGAGTTGAATGGCTACCGGGTCAAAAGAGAAGCCGAAATTCGCGCATTAGCAGAAGCAGCAGCCGATGAAGTGCGCTTTTCTGGTAGAGAAGTGGAAATCAAATCTCTTAGTTCTGCTGAAAGGCGACAAATCCATACCTTCTTGAAGGAATTTGGAGATTTGGAAACCTTCAGTCGCGGTAAAGAACCGCATCGCCATCTGGTTGTGCGGCCAGCTTCGTTGGAAGAAGAGAGACGCGATTAATCGCGTCTGTACAAGAGTTAAGAGTTAATTGAAAGCTCAATATAATTTCAAAATTTCTCTTGTTCCTAAAAGCTAAAATAAAGATGTAGTATCAGTATTATTGCTGGTAATCACCATTAATTTTCGTGAGGATGTCTCACAAATCCTATGGACGCAATTTATATTCCGCAGCTAACCAAAGCCCCGGAGCGGACAGAGGAAGTTCAAGTTGAAGAATTTCTGCCTGGTCTGGAAACGTTAACACCAGTTCGCGGTCATGTGCGCGTGCAGCATCATGGCACTTACCTGGAAGTATCTGCTCAGGCAGAAACAATTATTACTTGTACCTGCAATCGCTGCTTGCAGCAATACAATCGCCGCTTAGGGCTTGATACCAAAGAAATTATCTGGTTAGACGAAGCTGCAAATCAAGTAAATGACTTGCCCCTAGAAAGGGAAGTGATTATGGAAGAGTTGCTGGAAACCCTGCCACCCGATGGTCATTTTTATCCCAACGAATGGCTATATGAGCAGATGTGTTTGGCAGTACCTCAGCGACAGTTGTGCAGTAGGAATTGTCCAGGTATTCCTGTAAGTAGTACTGCTGAGATTTCTGATAGTCCTGAAACTCCAGTTGATAACCGTTGGGCTTCTCTGGAAGCACTGAAAAAGCAACTTCCGAGCTAATAGCCTATTGCTGATGGCTCAAATTCTGTGATTTCCCGCCCGTGCGTAGTTTACGAAAAAGATAAGGTTCAAAGCCTCACCCCTTGTGGGCGATAGCTCCCTTGCTCCCTCGCTTCCTTAGTTGAAGCCCCACCCGCAAGTGGCGTGGTTTTTCTCCTCTGCCCCTCTGCTTTTTCACAAGGGATCACCAGAAAAATTAGGGTGACTGACCATCAATAACATTTAGAAAATCTTCAGCCGTGATAATCGGGCAAGAAAAATTATCTTTTAGACTGAGTAAATCGCGATCGCCCGTCATGAGATAATCAGCCTCACTTACCACAGCCAAAAGTAAAAAAGGCACATCAAACGGATCACGACATTCAGGAACTACAGGCAAGCAGCCGGGCATCGCTACAGCTTCACAAAAGAGTATGTAATCCGATAGTAAATCTTCTTGCTCAGTTGGCGTGAGCTTAAACTTTGGATAAGCCAGCACTCGGATTAACTCAGTTGTTGTCGCTTTAGAAACCAGTGGAGTGAAGAGATCGTCCTGCCATGCCAAACGAAGCCTAGATACTCTGCCCCCAAATATCAGCGCTGAGATGATGATATTAGTATCAATTGCCACCCGTGGACAAACCATTACGATTGACGCGCCCAAGCCACTGCATCAGCCACATCCTGCTCACTTAGTCCTAAATCCGCCAGCTTAGATCGAACTGCATCAGCTCTCTGAATTTTTACAGGAGTCAGAATAATTTGCCCTCCCTCCACCTTTACCTCAAAATACTTAGCCTCACCGATTTCACGAGTAATGCTTTTAGGCAGCGTTAGTTGATTTTTAGAAGTTAACTTGGCGAGCATGACTTGCCTCCTAGTCTTTGCTATCAAATGTAAGGATTCCTTACTTGAGTATATACATCCTACCTTACTAAATCTAAAACCTTCCCAGGTTTGGTAACAGAACATTAAGAGCATCTTAACCAAGGTGATTTCCCGCCCGTGCGTAGTTTACCGCCGTAGGCATCGCAATTAGTCCAGGTATTCCTGGAAGTAGTACTGTTGAGAGTTGTGAGTCCTGAAACTCCAGTTGATAACCGTTGGGCTTCTCTGGAAGCTTTGAAAAAGCAACTTCCGGGACAGTAATTTAATAATTCCGTCAGACTAAAGTCTGCGGCTACACGAACTAAGCCTGTCTACACAGGCTTATTGCTTTATATTTTATTAAATACTTCTGGTAGGAGTTGATAGTCATATTTCTATCTAAAAAATATCAAAAATTGTTATATTTTGTCAATTATTAAAACTAAGTCAATCAGAATGTTTAGAAGCTCTTGTCTGCGTAGCTGCGATTTCTAATCACCTTGGCTTTTCAAACAACCCCTAATGTTTAACATCAAAATTTATCAGTTAATACTATTAAAGCTTATTTTGTTAAACTACTAATTAGTTAACTTTAAATCAAAAAATCACATAATGAAGGCTTTTGACTGGGAAAGTCGTATTAGAGAATGGAGCCGTCAGCAAATAGAAGCACTTGAAGAGTATGAGCAGGAAGAGTTATCTCCAGAAGTTATTGAATCTGGATTTTTAGGCTATCCAGGCGCAACTGAAGAGCAAATTTCTGCTGCTGAAGCTAGATTAGGTGTAACCTTTCCGCCTTCTTACAGAGAGTTTATCAAAGTTTCTAATGGGTTATATTCTACTTCAGAGTATGGCATCAAATTTTCTTCAGTTGAAGAAATTCAGTGGTATATTTTAGATAGAGAAAGCTATATAGATGAGTTAATAGAACTGCACCAGAATTTGAAACCAATACCAGACGAAGAATATTTTATTTACGGTAATGAGCAATCTTATATTCGTGTAGAACATCTACAAACGTGTCTAGAAATTAGTACTGAAGAATATTTTATGATTTTTTTACTTAATCCTAAAGTTATTACAACTAATGGTGAGTGGGAAGCTTGGTTCTTTGATTCTAAATATGGAGACGCACAAAGATATCCATCTTTTGGTCAAATGATGGAAGAAATATTAAACGACCCAGAATTTTTAGGATGAACTACGTAAAACCTAACCCCTTAAGCCACAAGAGGAGAAGTTTTCCAGATATTGTGAAAAGTCAAACCTATTATTCAGTTTGGTTAATTTCTTCTTTAATTTTTTCTAAAAATAGACGAAATGAAGAATCCGAAGTATAGCCTCTTTCTTTTAACATTCGACTCATTTTGAAACGAGTATAAAATTCTGCTGTTTTGTTGTCTATATGAATTAGAGCGTCAATTATATCTTGATTCCACTCATCAAGATTTATAAAAGCGTCAACACACAAGTTGTGAGTATATTCATATGAACTTTTATAGATTAAATCAATTAGAGCGTTAACAGCCTCTCTATTACCTTTTGCAATAAATCCTAAACTATAAGCAACATACTGCCGAGTATGTTCTTCTTCAGTTATTTGTGCCAAACTTATTAGACTAGTAATTGCATATTGATTACCAACAGCAATTTTTGCCAAATTCTGAGCTGCTATCCTGCGGGTAGGTATACGAGCAGTGTTGATTTGCTCAATCAGAGTTTGGATAACATCATTATTATCAGTACCAATTTCGCTCAAACTTTGAATTACTGCCCAGCGTGTTGGTTCATCAATTGTGGTACGTACTACATGAATCAAGGCAGCTATTACATCCGGGTTATTAGCACCAATAAATCCCAAATGTTTAGCAGTCTGTTTGAGAATAGCGTTATCTTGACTTGTGCATAGTTGCTGAACGAGAAAAGCAATATTGTATTGTTCTTGCTGGTTACTCATTGGCTTTCTGAACCAAGAAAGTTGTACATTGCGTTCAAGATAAACTAACCAATAACAGCTATATATGAACTTCCGTGAAGAGTTTAAACTGCTGCTACGCGCCCGTTACCCCTTAATTTATATTCCCACTTATGAGGAAGAACGGGTAGAAGCAGCTATCCGGGAAGAAGCAACCAACCAGGGTAATCGCCCAGTGTATACCTGGGATTTTGTCGATGGCTATCAGGGAAACCCCAATGATGTGGGGTTTGGGCGACGTAACCCGTTGCAAGCTTTAGAATTTATCGAAAAATTACCAGCTTCCGCACCTGCGGTATTAATTCTCCGAGATTATCATCGCTTTTTAGATGATGTAGCGATCGCTCGCAAACTCCGCAATCTCGCCCGACTTCTCAAGTCGCAACCAAAAAATATTGTCCTATTGTCGCCACGCATCGCCATCCCTGACGATTTAACCGAAGTGCTGACAGTCGTCGAGTTTCCCTTACCCGCCGCCGCAGAAATTAAAACTGAGGTGGAACGCTTACTACAAAGTACTGGTAACTCACTTTCTGGCCAAGTTTTAGATGACTTGGTGCGTTCTTGTCAGGGGCTTTCGATGGAACGGATTCGTCGGGTTTTAGCAAAAGCGATCGCTACCCACGGCGAATTGCAACCAGAAGATGTGGATCTCGTTTTGGAAGAAAAGCGCCAAACTATCCGCCAAACCCAAATCTTGGACTTCTACCCCGCCACTGAGCAAATTTCTGATATCGGCGGACTTGATAACCTCAAAGACTGGCTGATCCGTCGGGGAGGCTCATTTACTGATAAGGCTCGACAGTACGGATTACCGCACCCCCGTGGTTTAATGTTGGTGGGTATTCAGGGAACTGGTAAATCGTTAACGGCAAAAGCGATCGCTCATCACTGGCATTTACCCTTACTACGTTTGGATGTGGGCAGGTTATTTGGTGGTTTGGTGGGTGAATCAGAATCTCGAACTCGGCAAATGATCCAAGTAGCTGAAGCCCTCGCGCCCTGTATTTTATGGATTGATGAAATAGATAAAGCCTTTGCTGGAGTTGGTAGCAAAGGTGATGCCGGAACAGCCAGCCGTGTGTTTGGTACTTTTATTAACTGGCTAGCTGAAAAAAGCTCACCTGTTTTTGTCGTCGCCACTGCCAACGACATCCAAGCCCTACCGCCAGAAATGCTGCGTAAAGGGCGATTTGATGAAATTTTCTTTGTGGGATTGCCCACCCAAGAAGAGAGAAAAGCAATTTATGATGTTCATTTATCCCGATTGCGCCCCCATAACTTGAAAAGTTATGACATCGAAAGATTAGCTTATGAAACACCCGATTTTTCTGGGGCAGAGATTGAGCAAACTTTAATTGAAGCAATGCACATTGGATTTAGCCAAAACCGTGACTTTGCTACTGACGATATTTTAGAAGCAGCAAGTCAGATTATCCCCTTGGCGCGAACTGCTGTAGAGCAAATTCAGCAACTCCAAGAATGGGCGGCGGCTGGGAGAGCGCGTTTAGCATCGAAACATAATCCTTTAAGCGAACGCCTCCGGCGCACTACATAAACGCATTTGGCAGTAGCTACAATAATTGATTAGTTAATAATTGCTGAGTCAATAGTCAACAGTTAATCATGAATTACTATTGACTATTGACTATTTACTACTGGCGATCGGGTTTTAACTATGTTGTCTGGCTTAACAAAATTTATACTTGGGATTTTCTTAGCGATCGCTGTCCTAATCGGTGGCGGCGCTGCAATTGCACTCTATTTTATGAATCGCACCGGCATACCCCCTGCCAAACCTGTTTATTCCAACGATAGTCCCTCGGTGAAAGCCCAAGCTCCAAAAGGAACTGAGCCTGGAGGAGCTAAACCCAGCCTGACACCTGGAATATCTACTAAACCATCTCCAACCTCAAGCCCTACTCCCACAGAATCACCAAAGGCTACCCCATCACCAAAAGCATTGCCATCGGGAGCTTACCGAGGGCGTGTTAGTTGGGCTGAAGGCTTGAGTTTGCGATCGCAACCAAATCTAGAGGCTGAAAAAATTGGTGGGGTTGCTTTTAATCAAAAAATTATTATTTTGGAAGAAAGCGAGGATAAAGGTTGGCAAAAGATCCGTTTGGAAGATAGCGAACAAGAAGGTTGGGTGAAAGCAGGTAATACTGAAAAAGTTGATGAACAAAAGCCTGAAAAACCAGAAGATACACAAAAACCAGAGCAATAAAAATTCCATAAATTTTGTTGCTCTGAAACCGTGATGGCTCTTTAATTTTTCTCCCTTGTTCAGAGCAGTTCCCCTACCTCCTGCTTCTTCTGAAAAATTACTTGTAAAGAATCATACAAATAACAAACATGACACAGAGAAAATAGTATAATCTTGTATGGTCATAACTTGAAAAAAAGCAAGTGAAAACAGGGGTAGATAGCTATTTAACCAAGCTTGCCTCAGTCTATGAGGCATCTGAAAGCGTCAAGGTTGTTCCTACCGTAGCTAATTTCAAATTTTTGAATTGGAAAAAGTTATCTAGCGGTGCAGCGATGCGTCTTTTGTCTGCGGCAATAATTACGGGGCTTCTGAGTATCGCAGGGCAATCTTTAGCACTTCAAAAAATCGGAAGTAATGGGCCAGAAGTTAGCAGTAGCCAGAGGTGTTTAAAAAAGTTAGGCTACTTTAACGGCCCAGTCAGTGGAAAGTTTGCTAGTTTGACTCAAAATGCTGTGATCAAATTCCAGCAAGCTAATAGAATACCTGCTGATGGGGTTGTAGGTATTAATACGCAACAAGCATTACAAAGAGCATGTCAAAGTAGAACTACAGGTAGGAATACTAGTAGTGCATCGCGGTCAAGTGGTCAATATCCTGTTCTCTCTCAAGGCAAAACTGGTGCAGCCGTGACAAGGTTACAACAACGTCTGCGGCAGTTAGGCTACTTGAATGTTAATCCCAATGGGAATTTCGGCCCAAAGACTAGAGATGCTGTGATCAAATTCCAGCGAAATTATCGGATAGCTGCTAACGGAATTGTAAATCGACAAACTTGGAATGTACTACTGGGTTCCTCTCCAAATCAAGCTAGATCCTCTAGATCGTCGAGTCTTTCTACTCAACAAGTGAGAGAACTACAAGTGCGTTTGCGACAGCTAGGTTATTTTAATACAAATCCTACTGGAACTATTGGCCCAATAACTAAAAATGCTGTAAGTAAATTCCAGCAAAATTATCGCCTACCTGTTGATGGCATTGCCGATGCTCAAGTTCTAGAGGCAGTGCGTAGAGTCTCAATAGGTGGATCTATTACTCAACAACCGAGCAGAGATTATCTGACTGTAGGCGATCGCGGAGATAATGTCGCATTAGTTCAACAGCGTTTATTGCAGTTGAATTTATCTAATACCAATCCTGATGGATTTTTCAGCAATGACACCAGAGAATCTGTAATTGCATTCCAGCAATATTCTCGAATTAATGCTACCGGAAATGTAGATTGGCAAACTTGGCAAGCATTAGGGTTGGATAGCTCAACTGGGGGCAATTATACTGATGCGAATGGCTCTGTATTACCTGAAACTCGCTATCTAGTACCTGTTAATACTGGTTATGCTACACCTGAAAATAATCGCTATGTATTACCTCCTGCCAATGCCTATGCTGTACCTGGGACTAATGGCAACACATTAGTTGCTAGTAATCCTTACAGAGTAATAATACCAATTTCGAATAACGATACTCTGAGTAAGGTGCAACAATATATACCCAATGCGGTTACAGAGCAATCCCATCTAGGAGATTATGTAAATGCTGGGGCATTTAGCGATCGCGAACAAGCCGAAACCCTAACGAAAATGCTTCGGTCTTATGGTCTGGATGCACGGGTAAAATTCAATTAAATTGACAAACTCAACTGCGAACCTTCTTGAGTTTTATTCACCTCAATCCTGGCTTGGAAAGCTTCTTTGAGGTGGGGCATGTGGGTGACAGTGAGGATGCAGGCAAAATCGGAGGCGATCGCATTAATCGCTGCAATCAAGCGATCGCATCCTTCGGCATCCTGTGTACCAAAACCTTCATCCACAATCAACAATTGCAACGCCGCCCCCGCCCGTTGCGCTAATAATTTCGCCAGGGCTAAACGGATGGCAAAGTTAATTCTAAAGGCTTCCCCACCAGAGTAAGTTTCGTAAGATCGCGTTCCTCTAGAATCGGCGATTAAAATATCTAAAGTGTCTATCAGCTTGGCATTTTTCTTGGTTGATTTAGCACTACGTCCAGCTTTTTGAGTAATAAATTGTACATGAAACTGATTACCACTCAACCGCGAAAGCAATTGATTTGTCTCGGCTTCCAGTTGTGGTAACACATTCTCAATCATCAGTGCTTGGATACCATTTTTACCAAAAGCTTGCGCTAATTCCTGATAAACACGATATTCCTGTTTGCAAGATTGTAATTGCTGCTGCTGTTGATCGTACTGAATTTGCAGCGTTTCTAGTTGAAGCACCAACTGTTCCAAACGCCCCAACTTGGCTATTTGCTCATCAAGTTGCCGTCTGCGGATTGCTAACTGCTGCTCTAAAGCTTGAATTTGGGCGGATGGGTTAGCTGTTGCTTGTAATTGCTGGATAATGCTTTCGATTTGTCCGCCAAGTTTTTGCCGCTCCGTTACTCTGGCGCTTCTGGATTCCTCTAACTCTTGCAATCTCGTCTGGAGTTGCGGATACTGCTGCTGGGCTGATAGGAGTTGTTGATAACGCAAATGCCAAGATTGAGCTTGGCGGACAGCTATACGCAGATTATTATGCTGCTCAGAACTGTAGCCAATTTCGGTAATGTGACGCTCAAGAGCCGCGATTTGTTTAGCACATTCAGAATCAGTGCGATCCTGTTCGATTCTGAGTTGTAATTGAGCAATTTGGGCTTGTAATTCTGGTTTTCGGGCTAATAGTTGCCCTTGTCGCTTAGTTGCATCTTTAATCTGCCCTTGTTTTATTTCTGCCCATCGCCACCGTTCAACTTCACTTCGGGCGAGGGCGTGGTCTTGTTCATTATAATTAGCTTGTTGCAGATATTGGTCTAGCTGCCGGAGTTCGGCTTGTTTATCGGGAGCGTAATCACCAGCTTGGAGCGATCGCTCTAAATGCTGTTTTTCGGCAGCAATTTGTTGTAACTGTTGTTGAACATCAGTTGTCGCTTCTAACTGTGCCGCTAACTGTCCCCGTTGTTCCCGTAAACCATCGTAACTCGCCAATTGTTGGGAAATTTCCCGATATTCCTGCCTAAGTACCTGGATTTCTCTGTCTGACACAGCCATTTGTTCGCGGACTACCCAAAACTGCCCTTGAGTATCCTCTAATTCAGCCTGGGTTTTTTCCACCACTCGGCTCCAATGATGTTCGTCTAAAGGGCGTTCGCATAATGGACAAAGAGCTTCAGGATTTTGGAGCATCTGCAATTTTTGCTCTAATTCTCCTAATAGCTTTTCATAGTCACGTTGATGAGCTTGCAGACGTTCAATAAAGTGTCGCCTTTCATGCCCTTTTTCTTGGACTCGTTGCAGATAAACCCGCTTTTTCTCCAGTTCCTCAATCTGGATTGCCACATCCATCACCGCTTGTTGCAATTGCGGTTGGCGGCGGTGCTGGCGTTGCAATTGGTTCTCAGTACTTTGCAGTTGTTCGAGTCGCGCGACTAAACCAGCATGAGTGCGATCGAGTTGGCTTTGTAAAGTTGCTCGTTGTTGCAACAACGGAGTCACTTGCATTTGCAGTTCATCTAAGCGAGCAACATGGTGGCGGGCTGCGGCTAATTGTGCTAAAGCAGCTTCTACTTCACCTGATTTAGTCAGAGTTTGTTGAATATCTCGCTCTTGTTGCTGCAAAGCTTCTAACTGCGCTTGGGCTTGTTGCAGTTGCCGTTCGATTTCGTGAATTTGTTTGGTAAGCTGTTGTTGCTTTTGTTGGCGAGTCTGCCCAGCGCGGGTATATTCTTCAAATTTGGCAGCAAAAGCTTCTTCTTGAGATTGGAGAGTTTGATATTGGGCATATCCAGCTTTAATTTCAGCTTCTTGGTGTAATATTTTTTCTAAATCTGATAACTGAGAGCCAATAGCTGATTGTTCTTGTTGGAGGCGATCGCAATCTTGGGTAAGATTTTGGTATTGCTGCTTTACAAAACTGAGTTGTTGTTCCCAATTTTGGCGCTGGTGCTGGATAACTTGCAAATTTTGTAATTGAATATTATCAAAGGCTTGTACCTGTTGCAGTTGGTTGAGTTCGGCTTCTAACTCGACTCTTTGCGCTTCGGTTGTCTCGCGTTGTTGCAACTGAATTTTAATCGACTCCAAAGAACGCTCTAACTCTACTGCCCTTGCTTTGAACTGACGAGAAGATTCCTTTGCCCGTTCTTCTAAATCATCGTACTGATTGAGTTTCAACAACTCCGCTAAAATTTCTTTGCGTTCCGTGGGACGCTTGAGCATGAACTCATCTGCACGGCCTTGACGTAAGTAGGCAGAATTAATAAATGTATCGTAATCGAGCTTGATATGTTCTAAAATCAAATCCTGGGTTGCTCTTACCCCTTTGCCAGTGAGTGAGCGAAACCCAGATGGGATTTCGATTTGAAATTCCAGAACGCTAGTACCTCCCCGAATTCGGGTACGAATTACGCGATATTTTTGCTGGTTGCTTTGAAAAGTAAAATCAACCCGAACTTCTTTCGCACCAGAATAGATGACATCATCTTCAGCAGTGGCGCGGCTTTCACCCCAAATTGCCCAAGTGATTGCTTCCAGAAGCGAAGATTTACCCGCACCATTGGAACCCGAAATACAAGCCGTATGCAAACCACGAAAATCTAAAGTTGCATCACGGTAACTAAGAAAGTTTTTGAGGATAAGTTGTACTGGGATCATTCACGCTATAGCGCCACATCTACTTTTAATAATTAACAGTACAGATGCACTGTTTGTTAGTTTAGCTATCTAGATATCAGGTTTCTAGTCTTGAAGACATCAATTTTACAAAAATTAATAATAAAATGAGCAAATTTCTCTTGTTGGATGAAAAATTTTTGCTATTTTCGGAGAAAAATGAAACTTCCGTGGAGAGCGATCGCTATTTATCCCTGTCGTCTGCGGTGAAAACATTATAATGACTGTGGCTAATTGTCGAAAGACGATGAGCGATCGCACCAAAAACAATCTTAAGCATCAAGTCTCGTTTTGACTTATTTGCAAGCTAAAGGGAATGTACGCGAAAGAGGAACTTCTAACCTGCCTGAAAAATATTGGCTGCTCACACCTTACTATTAAGAACATGAATTTACCAATCAACTGATGATCGAGGAACGAGAAAGAGCCGATAACGATTCGCCGTGGAAAGAAATCTTAGAAGCCTACTTTCCCCAAGCAATGCAGTTTTTCTTCCCCCAAACAGCAGCATTAATTAATTGGGAACGTCCCCATGAGTTTCTCGATAAGGAATTTCAACAAATAGCACGGGACGCTGAACTTGGTAGAAGATATGCAGATAAATTAGTCAAAGTCTGGCAAATTCAAGGAGAGGAAATTTGGCTGTTGATTCATGTCGAAGTTCAGGCCAAATCGGAAGATATATTTGCTCAAAGGATGTTTTCTTACAACCTGCGAATTTTTGACAAATTTGCTCAACCAGCCATTAGCCTAGCAATTTTGTGTGATTCTGACTCTAATTGGAGACCAAATCAATACAGTTACAATTATCCCGATTGTGGTCTGAATTTTAGATTTGGAACTATTAAACTGCTGGATTATCAACAACAATGGACAGAGTTAGAGAATAGCGATAATCCGTTTGCAACGGTGGTAATGGCACATTTGAAAACCCAACAGACTAGTAAACAGGCAGGAGAACGGAAAAATTGGAAATTTAGCTTAATTCGGCGATTATATGAACAAGGGCTACAAGAAAGGGATATTCGCAACCTCTATCGTTTTATCGATTGGGTTATGATTTTACCAAAAGCGTTAGAAGCAGAATTTTGGCAAGAATTTAAGTTATTCGAGCAGGAGCGTACCATGAGTTACATCACTACAGGCGAGCGCATTGGCTACGAGCGAGGAAAGGAAGAAGGAAAACAGGAAGGAAAACAGGAAGGTGAGCAAGCACTTGTCTTACGACAGCTACAAAAACGGGTAGGGGAGTTACCCGACGAAGTTCGGGAACAAATTCAAAGTCTTTCTCTAGAACAGTTGGAAGCACTGGGTGAAGCTTTGTTAGATTTTAGTGCGATCGCTGATTTGCTTAATTGGCTACAAGCTCATCAAACAGTTTAGTGCGATCGCACCTTTTATTGATTTATAAATAGTAGCTTATGAGTGGGATTCTCCAAGCAACACAATTGAACACTTCAATTCTCGAAGTAACTGCGTTGTTACTTCGCTGACGGCTAATCCGCCGGCTGTGCGATAACGAACGGAACGCAACACCGCTAAATCAAATGACTGAGCCTCCCGAATTATAACTCTAGCAACATCATCACCCCTGATTGTTTGGATATTTGTATTCACCTCTAATTGGCTTTTAGAGGTAATATCAGACAATTGAGATACAAAGTTATCTACTCGAGTCTGAGGTGTTTTGCGATCGCATACGTGTAACAGCACAACTTCAGCCTGATTAACATCAGCCAAAATTTGGGCCAACCGTAAAGCACCGATGGTTTGGCGTGTTAAGTCTCCAACTGGTACAAGAATTCTTTGGATTGTTTTAGGACTGCTCAAAAGGCGTGTTACAGCTACTGGACAGTGAGAAGACCAGAAAACGCTATCAATTACACTACCAAATAAGCGGGCACGTAAACCTGTTGTCCGCGACCAGCCCATAACTACTAAGCTAGCATTTTGTTCTCGACTGGCACGGCTAATTCCCAACGCTGCATCATCATCAATCCGAATTGCTGGCGATACTTCTACCTCAAATTCTTGACTAATTTCTTTAGCTAAATTCAATCTTTCTCGACTTTGACCAAGTGCTGTTACTAATTGCGGATCATCCATCTGAATATGCGCTCTAGTAATAGCCAATGGCACAATTTTTCCAGATTCATGACTAGCCAGTAGTGCTGCCATTTCTATTAGATAGCGCTGGGTTTGAGGGTTGTATATTGGCACTACTACAGTAAATGGATACTGATTTTTTTCTACTTGCTCATCTTCATTATTTTGCCACCAAGTTGTCAAACTATCTGTTTCAAAATCTGTCTGAGAAAGCTGTAGGGAAGGAGCAAATCGTGATGTGATCACTGGGCCTAAAATAGCAGTCACCAGCATGAGGACAATCACACTGTTTAAGACAGCTTCATTGATTAAGCGTTCACCAGCAGGATTTACAGTTTGATAAGCAACCAACGTTGCTGCTAGTGTGGCTGCTACCTGTGGTAGTGACAATGACCACATCGTTAGCAATTCCGCCGTGTTGTAGCGATACAATAATTTGGCTAGGAATGCTGCTATAAATTTGCTGCCAATCAAAGCTATCACAATTACCAGAGTCAGCCAAATTGAACTGAGGGTTTTGATAAATGCAGGGATATTGATCAATAATCCCATGTCCACGAAGAAACAAGGGATAAATAAAACACTACCAATAAACTCGATTTTTTCTTTGACTGGGCTACGCCCCAGAACGTCGTTGACAGCTAAACCTGCTAAAAACGCACCAACAATTTTTTCAACTCCAATTACCTGCGCTCCGACAGATGCCAAAAATAATGCTAATAATATAAACAAAAACTGGTTACTTTGTTCATCCCCAGAGCGGCGAAAAAACTCTTTTCCTGCCCAGTCAAAGCCAAACAGGACAACAGCAGTGTAAATTGCTAATCCACCCAATAAAATCGCTAAACTCATGGCGGAGAATTGCCCTCCATGAATTCCAACACAAATCGCTAATACTAGCAAAGCACCTGTGTCAGTAAAAATTGTGGCACCAATCGTGACGGTTACAGCTTCATTAGTTACCACTCCCAGACGACTTACAATTGGATATGCTAAGAGAGTATGAGAAGCCAGTAAAGAACCAATTAGTACGGAGGCATTCCAACCAAAATTGAATAATCTTCCTGTTGCAATGCCAGCAATAAGTGGAACTAAAAATGTTAAAAGGCCAAATCCAATTGAGCGATTTCTAGTTTTACGGAACTGCTCTAAATCAATTTCTAAACCTGCCACGAACATCAAATAAAGTTTGCCGATCTCCGAGAGCAGATTGATAGTTTCAGACTCAGGGTTTAACAACTTTAGCCCATTTTGTCCTAATAATATACCTGCGACTAACAACCCCACTAATCCAGGTAGTCTTAGCCGCTCAAATATAGGGGGTACAGTAAAGATTACTGTTAGGAGAATCGTAAATGCAACGATAGGACTGTCTGTTAACGAGTTCAGTGCCATGTCTAAATAATTAAGACTAAATAGAAAACATACAATAGTTCTAAGAAAATTTACTTAAAACTTTTTTACAATTTAGTTTTATTGGTTACAAAAAGCTAAATCGTTAACAGCATAAATGTTGCGATCGCAATCACGACTCTACCTAAAGAAGGGGTTGTTTACATCTACAGGTTTAAATAATAATGGAATTTATAGTAAAGAAAAGATTGAATGTTTAAATACTAGTACATGATACTAAAGAGTCATAAAACGCTGATATTTACTTAAAAATAGCAGTTCTCGTTAAAATGACTAGAGACGCACATATTTGTGTCCCTACTTCTCTGCACCATATCTAGAAAAATCTGGAAGACCGTACTTATGAGTTCCTATCAATGATAATTTTAAGCATTGGGAACCCCTAAAAATCAGAGTTTATGAACGCAGCCGACGATAAAACGATTGTTCGTGAGTATTTCAATTCCACAGGGTTTGACCGTTGGAAGCGAATCTACGGCGATGGCGAAGTCAACAAAGTCCAATTAGACATTCGCAATGGGCACCAGCAAACCGTAGATACAGTTATCGGCTGGTTAAAGGCTGATAACAATTTACCAGAGCTATCAATCTGCGATGCTGGGTGTGGTGTCGGTAGTCTCAGCATCCCTTTAGCGGTAGATGGTGCCAAAGTCTATGCCACCGATATCTCTGAAAAAATGGTGGAAGAAGGCAAGGATAGAGCAAAGCTTACCTTGGGAAATGAAGAAAATCCCACTTTTGCCGTGCAGGACTTGGAATCGTTGAGCGGTAATTACCATACCGTTATTTGCTTGGATGTTCTCATTCACTATCCCCAAGAAAAAGCCGATGAGATGATATCTCATCTCTGTTCTTTAGCACAGTCACGGATAATTCTCAGTTTTGCGCCAAAGACCTGTGCCCTGAGTATACTCAAGAAAATTGGCAGTTTCTTTCCTGGGCCAAGTAAAGCGACTCGTGCATATTTGCACCGTGAGGCTGATGTGGTGAGAATCTTGGAAAGCAATGGCTTTTCATTGCAACGAAAGGCAATGACGAAGACTCGCTTCTATTTTTCTCGCCTACTAGAAGCTACACGGAAGTAAGATAAATATTATTAGTCTGTCAAATTTAATTTGATAGTTTCGTAGTTTGCACTTAGCAAAGACAGCGCAAACTACGAACAAGCCGTGCCTTTCGGTTGTTTCTTGACAGGCTAGAACTAGCAAGCTATGCAAAAATTCCGTTACTAAAGCTAAAAAACCATCGCCAGGAGTAGATTGATAGTAGAACCTTTGCAAAAGTCAGGTTAAAATCGCTAGCAAAGTTCAAATTTGAAGTGGAACTATGAAAACTGCTGAAAAATTGGCTGCCGGTTGGCTACTGACATTCGGATTTATGTTTGTAATGCTATCAGCAGCAGAGGTATTTAATAAAACGACTATGGAAAAATCAATCACCCTACCCTTATCCTGGGATGGCTCGATTGAGTTCGTAGCACCAACAGATACCCCTGTAATTGATAATACTGCGGTAGAACGTCTAATTTTTGGTGTTCCTAGCCTAACGCTGGGTACATGGTTAGCATTGGGATTATATCGCCAAAGTCGGCAAGAAAAAAAGGCGCTTAATCAACAAGTTAGCGATCGCCTGCAATCGATTTTTTATGGGATGCTACAAGAAAATCATGGGCGTGTAACTGTTTTAGGCTTTGCAATGAAGTCACAACTATCGGCAGCCCATGCTAGGCAGTATTTAGACGAAAAAGCTAAAGAATTCAATGCAAACTTTAAGGTGAACGAAGAAGGGGCAGTATCATATCATTTTGATGTCTAATTGTCATTTGTCAATAGTCCTTTGTTATTTGTCCTTTGTTATTCAACAATAACTAATGACCAATGACTGTTTTACCAACTTACGGCTAGGTCTAATGACGCAGATTTTTTTGAGCATAGCTGCCATTTTAGGCGGTTTGGCAGTTGCTGCTGGTGCTTTTGCTTCCCATGCCCTGCGGGAAAAAATTAGTGAGCGATCGCTAGAAATTTTTGAAACTGGCGCTCGTTACCAAATGTATCATGCTCTGGCACTTTTTCTAGTAGCAATACTAATTAGTCGCACTGAGTCCCCTCAACCTACTCTCATCGCTAGTGGATGGCTGTTTCTCGCTGGCATTGCTATTTTCTCAGGTAGCTTGTATGCCATTAGCTTAACTGGTATTAAGTCCTTGGGAGCGATCGCACCACTAGGCGGGGCAGCCTTTCTTGCTGGTTGGGGTACCTTAGCTTTTGCTGCTTGGAATTTAAAGTTGTAAAAAAGTTAGAAATTAATAGTTAAGGAAATACCAAAAAATAAATTATCCGATATTTGTAGGGTGCTTTTAGTTCACATATCGTCGTTCTATCTAACACATCCTACAAATTGGATATTTTTTTAGTTTGAAGTCTGGAAAGCAAGAATAACCATTTTTAAATAGGATTTACAAATAAAACTTATTTCTGTAATTTTACATTAGTTCTCAGGCGTACTAGCAAATTATGTAAAGCCGCATTCGCTGAAGGTACTTCAGGTAATAGGCTAGATTCGTATGCTTCCTGCAACTTATTTCGCAGACGTTCATATTCTATTTGATGAAAATCTACATTAACATTTGATACAACAGACTTTTCTTTCCCTGCTAACTTTTGGGCAATTAAATCATGAATATATGATAAATTGAAACCCTCATTCAATTTCATTATATTAGCTTCAACTATACCTGTTTGCATCAAATAAATCCCTGTCAATAAAACTCGATAAACATAAAGTAAAGGCTTTAAGCGATACGTATGTTCATTTTCAAAAAGCTTCCATTGTGTTGCAGCAAAACCAATATAATGGTAATAATGGTGACGGGTAATACAACCCTTGGCAATAAACTTTAATTCCTCATATTCGGGTAAAGTTGTTAATACTAAAGGTGAGTATAGTTGTTCTAATACGTAGCCATTTTTTTTAAGCAGCATTAAAAAGAATTTTTTGACATCATGAGTTACTAAATCAATTTCTAAAGCTTTGCGAATTTCTGAAACTTCAATAGTTTCATTTCCAGTTTCTAATCCTACAACTTTTTCAACTGGTAAAATATGCACCCCACGCAAGTCATAATCAGAATCAGGTGACGGAAAACCATATAAGTGGGAACCACTAATGATGGCGAATAAAAGCGGGTAAGGCTGTTGCCCAATAATTGTGTTAATAGAAGGTGGAATATTCATCATGTGCCGTTTACTTGCTTACCTTGGTTCGCCTGTTTCTTTAGAGCATCTTTTGTATAAACCAGAACACTCACTCATAGTTCAGAGTTATAAACCCCGCGAAATGACTTCTGGAGTAGTAAATGCAGATGGTTTTGGTGTGGGTTGGTATCATAGCCAAAAAGATATCGAACCATTTACCTACAAAAATACTCTACCTATTTGGAATGATATAAACTTACCCAGTCTCAGCCGTTACGTTGAATCCAAGTGTGTGCTTGCTTATGTCCGCAGTGCTACATCCGAACAAGCCGTAGATTTTGCTAATTGTCAGCCCTTTAAACATCAACAACAGCTATTTATTCACAATGGAAGGATTGAAAATTTCCACAAAACATTACACAGAAAAATCCGCAGCACTTTAACTCAAGATTTTTACGAAAAAATTAATGGTAATACTGACTCTGAACACATTTTTGCATTGTTACTTTCACAAAGTCAAATTAACAAACATCGTCCTCCAGAGTATGCTTTACGTACTACATTATCAACACTATTAGAGATGGCAAAGCGCTATCAAGTAGAAGCCTCAATCAATGTAATCTTTAGTGATGGACATCGCCTGATAGCTTCTCGATTTGCTACAACTTCTCCGGCTCCATCTCTTTATTGGATTAGAGACGATCCGACTTTTTCAAATTCTGTAATTATTGCGTCTGAACCTCTATTTATAGGTAACTGGAATGCTTTTCCAGAAAATAGTATAATTACTGTGGGAGAAGACAGTGAGATCCAAATTGAGCAAATTTAGTATAAAAGAAGCTATTTTTCAAACCTTATCTAGCTATCCATACAATACCGACTGATTGATGCGTGTGCAGATATGTTGGAAAGTAGCGCGAATCAGCTATTAGGGGATTATGCTTCATTTTAAGGTGAATTCTGCACTAGGTGAGACTATCCTCACCGAAATTTACTGCAAATTTGACCTCGATACTATTAAGTCGTAACTCACTGCACAAGGTTTATTACCTCTTCTAGTATATACAGATCAAAATCAATGGTTTGGTTTATTGCTTTGTCAAATGCAAGCATCAAGTAAAGCAGGGTATGCCCAACATAATATAGCGGTTCTCAGTTAAGTTCAATATAGACCCTAGCCCCAACCTTGTTGTGTTGAGGGATAACACTCAAATCTTCTCTTCTTTTAAAAGAGGAAAATGGAAGTGAAGTCAGGGTATATTGCATACAAACGAGAACCGCTATGGATGAGATGCTTCTTACTCTAGCAAAAGAGAACAATTAGAATCTCTGTTGCTGGAGTCATATTTTCACTCAATAAATTTCAACGTCCTGTAAATATTAGCCGTTGATTATTGCTGCATCGAAGGTGTGGGAAAAATTCTGCTGAATATAGGAAGCCGTTGCTTTGGCTTCGTTGCAGCTATATTTGCATTAACGGCAGAAGAGTTATTGCTTACCTCAGAGAGGATAGTTGGTTTGTTATTAGTAGAATTGGCAGAATCAGTCAATGGAATAGCCAAAGGTGAATTTGAAGATACAGAACTAATATTCTCAGTATTTTGATTGTTGGGCTTTACCGGAGTTTGACCTTGACATGGAGTAATCATCAAAGTCGAAGTTGTTCCTAATGCCAGTATGAGTAAATGAGAAAAATATTGTTGCATGGAGATTGGCAAAATGGTTTGGTAAATATTCCTCTTTTCAAGGAGTTGTGCTTGCTCCTAGTTATAAATAAACCGTAGCTATAGGATGTAAATCATGGCAATATCGTCCTATGGAACCTGATTTTTGGGTTTCATAAGTGAATGAATACTAGCACTTACTAGTGAATTAATTATCTAAAAAAGCTTAAGCGTACCGAGTCAAATACCCTATAAATTAGGGATAATGTAAATTTCTCTTTAATAAAAAGAGAAGATTTATTTCAAGACTGCTGAATCAGTCTGTTAGAGAGATAGCAAATAGATACACCTGAAATAGCTGACGTTTTTTCATCAACTAAGCCAGCACAACCATTTATACTTTAGTTGTATTTCAACTATTAACAAAAGAGGAATACTACTGATTTTTTGATAAAGCTAGTTTATAGGAGATCAACTCTTAACTCGCATATTTAAGTAATTAAAGCAGAAAGTATATGAAATTTTAATAAAACCTGAGCTTTATGAAGTAGCTTCTTTAAAGAAATACTTGTATACGTTAAATAATAAATACTATTCCTTTATCTCCAGCCACCCTAAAGCTACATCCCGTTCACCAGCCAGCAATCAAGTGATAATTTTTTGAGCTGATGTCGATATTTTAAGCTTTACCATCTCATCTGAAACTTTTAGAGCATCTGGAGATTCTTACAAGTTAGACTAGACTTCTCTAGTTAGGAATAGCAATACCCACACTCCTATTTTTTGAAAATATATGAAATTTAGAACCTTCAAATATCCTTTCGCACTCATGTTAGTCAGCTTCAGTTTTTTGCAGACAGCTGATGCTCAAATTCCTGCAACTGAAATCTCCAAGCTATCTCAAGAAGTTTCTGGACTTCGGAAACAAGGCCCAAGCGGGTTACAACTATTTCTCAAATCTCATGCAAGTAAGCTAAATATTAATTCTTCAGATGCAGTTCTATCTTCATCTGCACTCCGGCTAGCTTTAGACGAACTCTGTCAACAACGAGACTGTTATGCCTCTCATCTGTACTGGTACACTGACATAGAACAAGCCAAAGCTGCTGCTAAAACTAGCGGTAAACCTATTTTATCTCTGCGGTTGCTGGGCAGACTGGATCAGGATTTGAGTTGTGCCAATAGTAGGTTTTTCAGGGTAGCGCTGTATCCGAATGGTGAAATTTCTAAGCTGCTTCAAGACCACTTTATCTTGCACTGGCAATCGGTGCGCCCTGTACCTAAAGTAACGATTGATTTTGGCGATGGACGCAAGTTGGAGCGGACAATTACAGGCAATAGCATTCACTATATATTAGATGCATCGGGTCGTCCAATTGACGCAATTCCAGGATTATATAGTCCCAAAGCATTTTTACGTCAGTTAAAGCAGGCTGAAGTAGCGGTAAAAGATTATAGTAAACTTGCAAAAAGCGATCGCGAGGCTTTTTTAAGAAAATACCACAGCGATCGTCTAAACTCTATCCAAACCCAATGGGTTGCAGATCTATCCCGCTTGGGTATCCAGTCTCCCCCTAAGTTGGTGAAAGTTCCGAGCAATCCCAGTCAGCCTCCTACAGCAGAAAGAGCAAGTTCTCTAGCAGTTTCTAAGATGAGAGTTGAAGCGCCAATGCTGACTGCTTTTCAGTCTGATGCTGAACGGAATCAAAATGCTTTAGCTGAAATTACCGACCAGGAAGTTTGGAACAAAATCGCTCAACTCTATGCCGCCGATGTCAAGCTAGATCAAAATAGCATCTCTTTAATCAGAGCTAAAAAGTCTCAGCCTGCTAACACGAAAGAAGATAATTTGCCGATAATAGTGAAAAAATTTGAAACCACAATGGCTTTAGATACAGTCAGAAATGAATATATGCTACACAGCCAAATTCATCAATGGTTCATGCAAGGAAAGCAAACAAGCAGTGTGGAAGCCCTAAATGAGCAAGTATACGCCCAACTATTTTTAACTCCTAGTTCTGACCCCTGGTTAGGGCTTTTCCCCAGTGATAGCTACAGCGCCATTGATAATGACGGCATCCGTTAAGTTAATACAGCAGATTTTAGGTATTTACAACACAACTGAGACGAGGAGTTGAGAGTAGGACAGTGCAGTTCAATTACTTGAAAAGCGCTGTAAATTGAAGCAAATAAAAGGGAGTGACGAGATTTTATAGTATTGACACCTTACCCATCACTCCTTATAACTTGCGCGTTGATTAGCTGTTACGCATTGTTAAATTACATCAGCTGACTGCTTCATTTATCCTCTAACTAAAGAGGCGGATAATTGTTAAGTTGTTATGTGATTTCCTATACGCCTATTTTTAATTTACCAAACAGAATTCTAATTACTGAATTCTGTTTGGTATTTTATATGACTAGCAAACTTCAGTTTTCCTTTGCTTGTGCTAGGGAATTTCATAATTGATTTTAAGAGCGAAAGACTTGGATTCCCTACTTTTTACAAAAGTTGTAAATCTTGTGGTGAAATTTGTTACTAACAAATGTATTCATAAGCACAAACAAACTTAACTTAGATTATATGTCTTTGGTAGTAGTGGCTTGATTCTTGTGATGGAAGTTAGGGAAAATATTATCAGTTATTCTAGGTTTTATTGCAAATACTTATCATTAATACTAAATCATTTATTGGGGGAATGACAAAGTGGCTTAAACAATAGCAAGAAATTCAGTTTGAAAACGGGCTGTCTTATCTAAGTTTGTCTGTTAGTCATAATTTTTACTGGCTTATTAGTTTGGTTATAAATGAGCCTAATCTTAGGTCAGCAAGTTAGGCGCTCCTATTGGCTGATTTTACCGAATTGTCCGACCAAAGGTAGACGTAATAAATATCAAAATACCGTAGGGTTGATGTAATAAAGTATTCAAACATCTATAAGTATTAATAGACACTCCATAATTTCTTACTAGTAGATTTTTTTTGCTCAACCTCTGCAAACAAGTAGTGGCAATTTAAGGTGAACATAGAAAAATTTATCCAACGTACAGAAATATTACACAAGCGTTTAGCAGATTTATACCAAACTGCTAGTGTATTGCCTTGGATTCCACCGGATCTACTGCCGCAAGCTTTAAAGGAACTCCATAACACCTTAAAGATAGTACAGTTAGCGGCACAAGAACTGTATCAGCAAAATGAGGAACTATTAAAAACACGAAATAGGCTAGAAGCAGAACGCGAACACTACCAAGATTTATTCGAGTTTGCGCCGGACGGCTATTTAGTGACTAATACAGAAGGAATCATTCAAGAAGCTAACTATACCGCAGCGAGATTACTCAATGTTTCAAAGCATTTTTTGGTCGGTAAACCAATGATCAACTTTGTTTCTCTAGGAGAACGTCAACAGGTTCGCTGCGAACTCATCCAGTTATCTAAATCAGACAGAGTTGAAGAGTTATTAGTACGCTTGCAAAAACGTCATGGTGAGTTCTTTGATGCAGCTTTGACAGTGGCAGTTGTCCGCAATCAGCAAGGTAAGGAAATCTCTCAGCGCTGGATGGTGCGTAATATTAGTGACCGTCAGTATTTAGAATCAGGAATAGTCAAGAATGACGGCGACTTGTTCAACGAGCGTCAAGTTTATAAACATTGTAAAGGAGAAACTATTCCACTCAATCCACTAGTAATTTGGTATGTTTCTCAGGGTTTGGTCAAACTCAATACTTACTGTGAAACGGGTGAAGAAGTTTTGATAGGATTGGCAACAGCAGGAATGGTTTTTGGCTCTAGTTTGACTTCTTTAAATATCTACCAAGCAACAGCCTTATCTGATGTTAAGTTGGTATCAATTTACGCGGCAGAGATAGAGGCTTCTCCAAATCTGAGCCATACGCTTTTACCAAAAATCAATCAGAGGTTACGGCAAACAGAATCTTTTTTAGTTATTTCTGGAAGGCGACGAGTACAAGAGCGCTTGCACTATCTATTAGAACTTTTGAAACGAGAAGTGGGTGAAACTGTGCCGGAGGGAACTCGCCTAAGTGTTCGCTTTACTCACGAAGATATTGCTAGCGCCTGTTGTACTACCAGAGTAACAATTACACGATTGATGGGGAAATTACAAGAAGAAGGTATTATCAGTTTTGACTCAAAAAAACACATTATCTTGAAAGATTTCCATTAATTACAGATGGGTAAGTAGGTAGGTGGGGAAAAATCTAACTATGTTAAGATAAGTAAATACATAAAATATATTTACTTAGTAACAAATAATATGGGCGCTCATTTAAGGGTATTCCTGACGTATGAGCAAGACCAAACCCTGTTAAAACTGAGAACTGTGGATGTACCACAGAAAGTCAAAGACCGAGCAGAGCTAA
>NZ_JBALEQ010000152.1:0-12501 GCF_036917775.1 Nostoc sp. | reverse complement strand
CAATCCTGTCACCACAGTTGTTCCAGATGAAGAGAATTTGGATACTGACCCGGAAGAACCTGTAATTACTTTAGATGAAGCGATCGCAGTTTCGGCAGAATTGGAAATTGCTACAGTTGTTCCAGATAAAACGGAAAAAGATATAGTTATCGATGAGCCTGTGAGTCCTGTATGGCTCAAAGGTGAAACGGCAGAGCAAATTTTACAAAATTTAATAGATTTAGCTTTACCCGATTCTGAACTGCTTCTGAATGATGAAGAGGTTACAGATTCGCTAGCAGCAGAACCACCATTATTGTTAACTTTAGATCAGGATAGTTATATTGCTTGTTGGGGACAAGCTCTTACAATAAATGGGCGCATAGAACTTAAAGATAAGACAAATTTAGAGCAGGGTGAAACATTATCTCCAAAAAGCTTGCAGGCGCTTGAACTAGGGATTGAATTGCGATCGCCCCTAGAGTCGGAAATCTTAACTCAGATACGGCACTTACCAGACCAGGAGTTGCCCTTCACCATAAATACCTCAATTGATATTCCTGCTGACTTTGAATCGAAGTTAATTTTGGCAGATATCAGTTTGTATGGTCGATACGCCGATGTTGATGAAATCATCAGGTTAGCCAGCCAGTCCTTCACCATTACAGCAGATGTAACAGAATTACTGGCAATAACAGCCGCAGCAAAACCTAGTACATCCTTAAATGACCCTATAGCCCCATCGGACTCGCCTGATGCTTCCACAGAGCCAGAGACCGCGATGAGGATCGATTTAAAACTATTCAATCTGGTCAAGATTTCAAAAACAGAGCAATCCCAGATACTCGATCCATCTCCAAATACAGCCCTACCGCCGCAAATTAACCTGCAAGTTCTGCGAGAAACCACTCTGCGGAAATCTAAAAATTCAAGCAATTCGCCTCAATTGCCGAAATTGCCACCTCTTCAAATCGATGCCAACCCCCACACAGATGCTATTGCAGAATCCTCTACACAAGAGGAACTTCTAGAAAAGGATACAACTATAGCTGCTATCAACTTGGAGCAGTTAGTTATCAAGCAACGTCGAATGTCAATACTCGATACGACTTTTCCATACTTGAGACGTGTACAAGCTTTGCCAGGTGATGCAGAAGAAGTAAAAAATGATGTCCTTCCAGATACATTGGAAGGTGAAGCGGCTGAAAAATTGCCACAATTAGACGCAATTGTAGCTGAGGATGAGAATATACCGGAATTAGTGCTAGATGATGCACAATTTCAGGAAGAATCTGTTGCTGAGATAGAAACCCAGTCAAATGAACAATTTCAGGAAGAATCTGTTGCTGAGATAGAAACCCAGTCAAATGAACAATTTCAGGAAGAATCCGTTGCTGAGGTAGAAACCCAACCAAATGCACAATTTATTACAACAGGCAACCTGTACTCATCTCCCTTACTGAGGAAGTGGATGCAAAGCCAAGGATACTCTTTGCCTGAATCCATCAATGAACAGCAGACCCAGCTTTTTCTGAGTGCTGGAACTCCCGATGTTGATGTCAACTTGCCATTAAGTCTGGATGATGCCACAGAGACGTGGGAAGAAAACCAAGAGTCGGTTGTTGATCTTGAGAACTTAGGGGAAGATGCAGACACAGCAAATGAAGCTGATCTAGAGACAGTGGAAGATACGGTAGTAGAAAAAATATCTGAACCAACACTTTCAATGGCTCTGGTAAGACAACTACCGCCTCCCCCTCCTCCGATAAAAGTAAATATAGCGTCAGCTTGGTTGGCGCAAGAAATCGTTGTAGATGATACAGATAGTGAACTAGAAGCCGATACAACGAATAATTACTTGTTAGAAGAAGATAAGTTAGCTTTATCCCCTTCTCTATCCATAAGTGCGGGAGCCATTGAGCCTTTGCCAATTCCGCAACTGTATGTACCAGAAGGCGAACTAATCGCCGACAAGCTGATCATAGTGCGCGTAGTACTGCCTGAAGTATCTCCCCAAGTGGTTGTGAAGTTATGGGTTGAAGACTATCAAACTCGCTGGTTACTAGATGGGCCCCATTTATTGACAAATTTACTACCTAATGTTTTGGGAGGGTTGGAAGTAATCACACAATTAAAGATTCCCTTTGGCTGTTTAGAAATTCGCATAGAAGCGATCGCACTTGATTTGACAACCCAACAAGAGAGCCATAAAGTCACAACAGTAAGGACTGTAATTCCTCCAGACTTGCCAAACTTGCAGCTAGATGAACTACTGGGTATGTAACTTTAGGGAATTGGGAATTGGGCAAAACAGTTCCGTTAGCGGTAGCGGGGCGTTTAGCCCGTGCTGAGTGAAGAGTTAAGAGTTACGAATTCTCCCCCTGCTCCTTGCCCCCTGCCTCCCTACCCTCTGCTCCCCTTTTCTCCCAAGATGGGCTGTGTTAAAAATATGAAAGAATTTCAAAAATCTGGCAGAATTTGCAGTAAGCTCATTTTGAATTGTAGTGTTATTTAGCAGGAACTTTATTATGGCAGCTTCCTTTTTGCCTTCTATCTTCGTTCCCATCATTGGTTGGGTTTTGCCAGCTATAACCTTCGCATTTCTGTTTTTATACATTGAAAGCGACGATATCAGCTGATATTAGTCATGAGTCATGAGTCATAAGTCATTTGCTAAAAACAAATGACAAAGGATAAAGGACAAATGACTATTGACCAAAATTAATACCGCCTATCTCATAGAGACAGGCGGTTTTTTTAAGGTTGATTTCTCAACAAATGCTAGAAAATCCTAACTTATAATGTTCGGTTCAAACTAACTAATGTTAAATCGAAGAACCGAGTCCGGCGTAGGCACCATAAAAGAAAATGCCCAAGACTGTAATTATACCTAAACCTGCGATCGTAGCGACGACCCACAGGGGAATTCTCCCACTTCCAGACACAGCTTCTCTCCTCCCTTAACAACAAATCAACACACGCTCAACAAACAAAGATTAAAAAGAGTAGTTCCAGTTAGTTAAAGAAGTAACTAGAAAACAGAATCCCTAGAACGAAAACTAGTAGTAGTCCCAGGTATAGGGAAGTCCGGTTTAGTTCAACCGGTTGATTATTGGGATTAGGCGATCTTTCTACCATAATTGCTCCTAACGGTGAATAAATTGCATGGCGGCGATCGCGCCTAAAAAGAATACAGTGGGTACACCTAAAGTGTGTACTGCCAGCCATCTAACGGTAAAAATGGGATAGGTAACTGGTTGATTGATGTTATTGCCGCTAGTCATGATCTAAAACTACTTTCCAATAAATTGTTCAACTTGTTTTTTAGCTTCAAACCGGTTCTTCACAATGGGCACTTCTTGCCGCGCTGGTGTGAAATACTCATTGGGACGAGGTGTACCAAAAGCATCATAAGCCAGCCCGGTGCTAACAAATAACCAACCAGCAATAAACAATGCTGGGATGGTGATGCTGTGGATTACCCAGTAACGAACGCTAGTAATGATGTCCGAAAACGGACGTTCTCCAGTGGTACCTGACATTTAGATCCCTACCTTATACATAGAGTGTTATTGAGTTTATTATCCTACAAAGTTAAGAAAGAGTTACAAGTTGCAAAGTTCTTCTCAGAAATTAGGTATTGGGAATTGGGAAAACTCTTACCTAGTCCCTAGTCCCCATTAAGCGGCTTCTGGGGAAGTTGTTTCAGGGTTTGGGAGATATTTGAGCAAAACGCCGCGATCGCCAATTATAAATCCGCGTTCTGGCTCTAGGAACACAATTTTATACAAATTAGCAGCAACTTCTTCTATCTCACGGTCTTTTTCCCAGGTTTTGCCACCGTCGCCACTTCGTAACAAATTACCGCTACCGCCACCTACCCAAATTTCATCAGGTGTGCGATATGCCAAATCCAGTAAACCCCAACTGGTGGATAACTCTGGATATTTTGCCTCTTGCCATTCTTCAGGTTTAGTTGGGTCACTAAACTGAACTTGACCTCCTCTAGCTAGCAACCATAATTGCCCATTCTCCGTAAAACCCATGTTTTCTAAGCGCCGAGAATTATTGCGGTTATGAGGTACCCAAGCATCTTGCCCTGGTTCCCAAGTCGAGTAGAAACTACCCTTAGCGGAAACTGCAATATATTTACCATCAGCTGAACGTTCCAAGTTACGCACTACACCGACTGCTGATTCCACCTGAGCTTTCCAGTTTTTGCCGCCGTCTGTGGTTTTATATATGGCTCCCACATCGGTAGCCATTTCTGCTGTGTTGTCTGATAGTGCCTTAACTGCGATCGGGCTACCTGGTAGCTTTTCGCTCAGGGGAATACGCGACCAAGAAGCACCTTCATCGGTAGTATGCAGCAACAGTCCAGGCTCTCCGGCAATCCAGCCTTCTTTACCTGCAAAACTTACTGAGTCAAAACGATACTTTTGCTCATCCAGTTGCAGTGTTATTGGTTTCCAGGTATTACCACCGTCATTGGTTTCCAATAGGGTGGCATTGCTACCTACTAAGTAGCCATGTTCAGGGTTATTAGTAAAAGCAATATCCAGTAGATTCGAGTCTGTTGGCACAGAAATGACTTTCCAAGGGTTGTAACTAACAGAAGGAACTTTGCTACAACCGATGCACATGATGACTACTATTAACAAGGCAGCTATTCGTTGCCAACCTTTCACAATTGAACGCATTAGTATTTCTTAAGTTGTTTCTAAATTTCTGTAGGTGTTCTCTAAAAGGTTTACCTTATACCAATTTTGGATTTTCAATTTTGGATTTTAGATTAAAAAGCTTTTCAAAAATTCCAAAAAATATTAACCCAATATGGTATTTAGGGTCATTGCCGATCTACGGAACTGGTAAAACGACACAATTATGTGATTTTAATTACACAGTAACTCCCTGTTTCCCAAATAACGGCCGTCATTGTAAGCCGTAGAGACTGATAAAAAACAAGAAGCCAAGAGCCAAAGCGCCAAAAATTAAGATATTCTTTTGGGTTGGCGTTAGGTTATTGACACCAAAACCATAACCGAGATTTTCTTTGAAGCCGGATGCAGTACCCGCAGGGCCAATATTGGCAAAAGCGGTTTTCTTGGCGCTACAAACTGGACAGCGCCAATTTGGGGGCAGTTCTGCAAAGATTATCCCTGAAGGAATATCATGCTTGTCGTCTCCCTTTTCAGGTTCGTAAACATAACCGCAGGCGCGACACTCGTAGCGGTCTAACACCGGAGTCTCAACAGCTGGTTCGCTCATGGCTAGGGCCTCGCAGAGGAGAATTCTTAAATATACGTTAAAAATTATGACATAATTGTCAGGCTTTTCTATCACTATCAAAAGCTAATTAAATACTTGAAGTGTATCTATTTCCCAGATTTCAGAAAAACCAAACAGATATAATGTAAAAGAAAGTTACGCAGTTAAGGGATTGGGAATTGGGAATTGGGCATTGGGCATTGGTTAAATAATCAATAGTTATTCTCCCCCTGCTCCCCCTGCTCCCTCATCTCCCCACTCCCCACTCCTCACTTAAAATACTCCATAAGCGGTAGATACTCATTGTGTTTGTCCTCAGCGGTTACGAGTACCTACTAGGCTTCTTTATAATCTGTAGCCTAGTACCTGCCTTAGCGCTCTCAGCTTCCAAGCTCCTACGACCCAGTAGTTACAGCCCAGAACGTCGCACTACTTATGAATCTGGTATGGAACCCATCGGGGGAGCCTGGATTCAGTTCAACATCCGCTACTACATGTTTGCTCTAGTCTTCGTCGTCTTTGATGTGGAGACTGTTTTCTTGTATCCTTGGGCGGTAGCTTTCCACCGTTTGGGGTTATTGGCTTTTATTGAAGCGCTAGTCTTTATTGCAATTCTTGTAGTCGCTTTAGTTTACGCGTGGCGTAAAGGAGCTTTGGAATGGTCTTGAATTCTAATTTAACAACTCAGGACAAACAGCGAATCATCAACCCCATTGAGCGGACTACAATCACTCAAGACCTTTCAGAAAACGTCATTTTGACGACGGTTGATGACCTCTATGACTGGGCGCGGCTTTCTAGTCTGTGGCCGTTGCTGTTTGGTACTGCTTGCTGCTTTATTGAGTTTGCAGCTTTAATTGGTTCCCGATTTGACTTTGACCGTTTTGGACTAATTCCCCGTTCTAGCCCCCGCCAAGCCGATTTAATTATTACGGCAGGGACTATCACGATGAAGATGGCTCCTCAATTGGTGCGGCTTTATGAACAAATGCCAGAGCCGAAGTATGTAATTGCGATGGGAGCTTGCACAATTACTGGCGGGATGTTCAGCGTTGATTCCCCTACGGCAGTACGCGGAGTCGATAAACTGATTCCTGTAGATGTGTACTTGCCTGGTTGTCCTCCCCGTCCCGAAGCAATTATCGACGCAATTATTAAGCTGCGGAAGAAAATCTCCAATGAATCGATGCAAGAGCGGGATAAAATTAAGCAAACTCACCGCTACTACAGCACGACTCATAACCTGAAGCCAGTGGAAGAAATCTTAACTGGTAAGTATTTGCAGTCAGATACTCGCTCTGCACCACCGAAGGAATTGGCGGAAGCGATTGGTATGCCAATACCACCTGCACTACTGACAGCAAAGGCACAAAAGGAGGAACAAACCCGTGGCTGAAGAAGAATCTAAACCAGTACCAGCAGAAAAAGAAGAGTCATTGGTACAAGCAGGTAAAGTTTCCCAGTGGTTGACGGAAAATGGCTTTGACCATGAGTTTTTAGCACCAGATAAGAATGGTGTAGAGATAATTAAGGTGCCGGCAGATTTCTTGCTTCCCACCGCTACAGCCCTTTATGCTTATGGGTTTAATTATCTCCAGTGTCAAGGCGGTATAGACCTTGGCCCAGGACAAGAATTGGTGAGTATGTATCACTTGATTAAAGTCGGTGATAATAGCGATCGCCCCGAAGAAGTTCGAGTTAAAGTGTTCTTACCACGGGAAAATCCTATAGTGCCTTCTGTGTACTGGATTTGGAAGACCGCAGATTGGCAAGAGCGCGAGTCTTACGATATGTACGGCATTATCTACGAAGGACACCCAAATCTCAAGCGGATTTTGATGCCGGAAGATTGGGTGGGTTGGCCTTTGCGGAAGGATTACATTTCGCCTGATTTCTACGAGTTGCAGGACGCTTATTAGAAATTGCTGAATCGAGACGCGATGAATCACGTCTGTACAATATAGTTTCGGCAGTGATTAACCCCTTTCCGGTGGCGGAGAGGGGTTATGTTTTTGGTGTTTTACAGCTATTTTCAAGTAAACAATTATTTATTGTGTTTGTTTATCATTTATCGAGAAAATTACAAAATTACTCTAATAGCCAGCCAAAAACAGACGCTACGCTAAGATTTAACTCATTAGCAAAAGATGGAACAGGAAGTTTTTGCTGTGGTTCATCAAATACTTCTGGTTGCTGCTTGGGAAGATAAACAAACACTGTTTGCTCATTTGGGTCAATTAACCAACCCATTTGAGTGCCAAAATTGAGGCAACGCAAAATATTTTTGGTGACTTTTGTTTGACTTTGGTCAGGTGAGAGAATCTCAATTGTCCAGTCAGGAGCTATTAAAAAGGTATTAGCAACCTCGCCTTTTTCGTCGCGAGGAATTCTACCCCAAGTAAACACAGACACATCTGGAACTATTGAGCGTCCATCAAATGTGCAACGTAATTCTGAAAATGCTCGTGCAATCTGTTGCGGTTTAAGAATTACATTGACATTAGTAGAAAACTCGGTTTGAATTGTGCTGTGCTTACCCTGTGGCATTGGTTTCTGGATGATTTGCCCATCAATATATTCGCTAGCAGGTTCTGTTTCTGGTAGCTTGAGAAACTCATCTAAAGTGATCAATTTAGATGGGGTTTGTAGCATTAGGTGTTTCTTGTAAAAAAGAGTTTGATTAGCTTTATATTAATTTTAATGGTGCGTTGTCACAAAGGTCAACGCACCTTTATCTAAAGAAGCGGCGAGTCCAAACAATTACTTCACAGATATCACTGTTTGGTTTACTACTGGGCGTGGTTTCTTGCGGTCTGACCTGCGCGTTCCACCAGCCATCTCATACTCATCACTATTTTTGCCATAGCGAGATGCAACATTCAACAGCATTTGCTCAGAATAAGTATTCAATTCTCGTTCTGCTTCTATTAAGGCATTGTGTGTCTTATCTACTATTGTCTGTGCTTGATTATAAGCGGCTAGCTTTTCGCGTAACTCAATTACTTTAGTGTTGTAAGTAGCAATTGAAAACCCATTACTAAAGTCTAACTGAGGGTTAATTGTCTGCATTCCTTCAATCCGTCGTTCAGCTTTAGTCAGTGACATGGAGTTTCGTTTCCGTTGCGCCATATAGTTTTCCTGTTTGGATTAATTTATAAATAACTCTGACTTTATACACTGAGTTATTTATATATCATCAAAATACGCAACAAGCAGATGCACCAGCCACAGTGAAGTTACAGAATTATAAAAGTATTGGATGGCATTAGCCAACTAGATAGATGCGGGTATATTTGCTGAAATTCGTTGAGAAAAGCTGGTTTTGATGTCACAAAAGCTGGTTTTGATGTCGCAAAAGCTGGTTTTGATGTCGCAAAAGCTAGTTTTGATGTCGCAAAAGCTAGTTTTGATGTCGCAAAAGCTAGTTTTGATGTCACAAAAGCTGGTTTTGATGTCGCAAAAGCTAGTTTTGATGTCGCAAAACTAGCTTTTGATGTCGCCGAGCTTTATCTCATGTAGAGACGCGATTTATCGCGTCTAAAAGACTGACACGTTAGAAAGACGCGATAAATCGCCGTCTCTACAAAGAATGTACTCGTTGATTATTCTTTGACAGACTACTAACGAATAGCAACAACAGTTACCATCGCATGGGCTAGAGGGGAATGAGACGAAGCAGATTAAAAATTTATTTTTATAACTGAAAATTTTATTTTATTTATGTGTTAAGTAGCTTTCAGGATGTTATCTGTATCATCTATCATTCAGTTTAAATTATCGAATGTATCATCTATCATTCAGTCTTATTGATTATTGACCTCTGTTACTCATTGATAGGTTGAGGTTTGGGTATTAGGGCATCTCTTTTTAAGACATAACATACCACTCACTTAGTAGTTATTTATTAACGGAATTTAAGAAGTTCTGTAAGCATACTCTATCCTAGACATTGCCTGAACTTGTGCTTCAAAAATCATGAGCCATTATATGAATAGTTAGCACGTTTACGGCACTATCCAATGTCTGAAGATTTATTAAACTCCTTTCAAGAAGCATACAGTAATCTCGAACTATTTCCGTTGATGGAACGGAACGAAATGGAAAGATTTAGAGTCGAATACGGCGATGATTTAATTGCAGACCTAAACCAATTAGTCGAAGATAGTCCTAATGGAGATGGCAAAATAGTCTTTACAGGACATCGAGGATGTGGTAAGTCTACTTTGTTAGCTGAATTTAGCCGACAAATTCAAGATAAATATTTTGTAGTTCTGTTTTCTATTGCTGACAAAATTGAAATGTCGGCTGTTAATCATATTAATATACTGTTTGCGATCGCAGTTAATTTAATGACAGAGGCAGAAGGCCGCCGAGTTGATATTCCGCACTCTACTAAAGAAGCTCTATATAAGTGGTTTGCTACCCGTACTCGTACTGAAGAATCAAATTTGCAAGCAGAAGCTAGTATAGGTTTTGACCTCTTAAAATTGATTAGCTCTAAATTAAAAGCTGATGCTAGCGTTCGGGATGAAATTAAGCAAGAATTTGAACGCAAGTTATCAGATTTAGTTGCCAGAATTAATGAAATAGCTGCTTTAATTCAAGCTGCAACTAAACAAAATGTTTTGGTAATTATTGATGATTTAGATAAACTTGACTTAGGCAGAGTTAACGAAATTTATCGAGATAACATTAAAGCTCTTTGTCAACCTAACTTTCAAATTATCTACACTATCCCCATTGCAGTCCTTCGAGAAACATTTATCAGCACAATAATTGCCACTGAAACCAACGATCAAGTTGTGGCAATGCCTGTCTTAAAAATATTTGATAAAGGTAAAAATCGCTTCCCTAATGCCCTACCTCGCCCGGAAGCAACCAAGATTCTTGGTGAAGTTTTACAAAAACGTATTCCTAGTGAATTAATCGCGGCAGAAACGGCTGAAAAAATTGTAATTTACAGTGGTGGCGTATTACGAGAGTTAATTCGGATCTCTAAGGAATGTTGCCGCATTTGTTTGCGGATGATCCGGCGAAATCCCTCAGCCAAAGTTATCATTGATGATAAAATTCTTCTGCAAGCAATCAATAAAATTCGCAATGATTTTTCCATACGCTTAGGAAAAACTGATATCGATATTTTGCAGAGTGTTTATGAGCAATTTATGCCCAACGATCCCAAACAAGCAGAGTTTTTGGATTTACTACATGGGCTGTATGTTCTAGAATATCGTACTGATGAAACTTGGTACGATGTTCATCCAATTATTATCGAAAGCTTGAAAAGACAGGGAGCTATTAATGTTGAATGAAGAATTATTAGATGATGAAGGAGAAAATCAAGATGCGTATGATGATTTAATTGTTTCTATTGAAGCTCAAAGGCGGGGATTAAATTTACTGATTGCAGTTTGCGATGATGCTAGCTTTCGCGATGAGATTATTGCTCAATATGAAGCTGAACTACAACCCGCCTTCCGTGCATATCGAGTAACTTTAGCACGTCAAGAACCAAGCCTCAAAGCTGCTCTTAACCAACTGGTACAACAAGAAGAATATCTCCGTCAGCAGGACCTGGCGGTGATTACTGTCACAGGTGCTGAACAATTGTATTTTCTCAGGTTGGGAAATGAGCAATCAGAACAGGAGAAATTTTTTGGTTACTTACAGTGGACAAGGGAAGGATTGCGTGAATTTCCATTTGCGATCGTACTTTGGTTAACTAACCAAATTTTAGTTAACCTGATTAAAAAAGCGCCTGATTTTTGGAGTTGGCGTAATGGTGTATTTCGGTTTGAATCTCAAAAGACAAATGCTATTCCTGGGAAAGAATTAGAAAATATCCGCTTTGTTTTTAGAGACACAGAATTAGCTAGTACAGATACTAATGAAACTAATCGCTTTTTCTTACCAATTCAAGATTTACAAAGGTTAATCGAGAAAATAGAACAAGAGCGGGGAACTAAAGACCCCACCTTGGCTACTTTATACTCAAGATTGGGCGATATTTACCACAGCAGATTAGATCGGGGTGAATCTCAAAATTATCAAGAAGAACAGGAATTAGCAATTAAATATTGGCGACAGGCGAGTGAGCTACAAAATGAATTAGGTTTGCAGATAGATTTAGCTAATAGCCTCAACAATTTAGCCGGAATCTATCGTGCAACAGGACAGTACAGCGAAGCCGAACCCTTATATAAACAAGCTTTAGAACTAAGGAAACGCCTACTAGGAGACAATCATCCTTCTTTTGCTACTAGCTTGAATAATTTGGCGGGACTTTACAAATCTACTGGACAATATGCTAAAGCAGAACTCTTATACCAACAAGCTTTGGAACTGAGGAAACGTCTGTGGGGAGAAAACCATGCTGATGTCGCCGTCAGTCTGAACAATTTGGCATTACTATATGATGAGCAAGGACGTTATGACGAAGCAGAACCTTTGTATCTGCAATCATTAGAACTCGAAAAACGTCTGCTGGGTGAAAATCATCTTTCTTTCGCTCTTATACTAAATAATTTAGCGCTACTTTATTATCATCAAGGACGCTACAGTGAAGCTGAACCGTTGTCGCAACAAGCAATAGAACTAGATAAGCAATTTTTAGGAGAAGAGAATCCCGATGTTGCAACAGATTTGCACAATTTAGGTTTAATATACCGCGCTCAAGGACGCTACAGTGAAGCGGAATCTTTGTTTTTGCAATCATTAGAACTCAAGGAGCGTGTATTACAAAAAGCGCATCCGCTATTAGCAGATACTATCTATGCTCTTGGTTATATGTACAGGGAACAAGGACGTTACAATGAAGCAGAACCCTTATGTATAAAAGCTTTAGAGCTTGATAAGCACCTATTGGGAGAAAATCATCCCAATGTTGCCGAAAGTCTCAATAATTTGGCAGAAATTTATCGTGCAACTGGACGTTACGATGAAGCAGAACCGCTTTATTTGCAAGCTTTAGATATTTGTGAGCGAGTCTGGGGTGTAAATCATCGCCGTAGTGTCTCTATTCGTCAAAATCTAGAAAAACTTGTCGGAGCAATGGAGAATAACGGAGAGTGCGATCGCATTGCATAGAGCAACAATATCATTTTATAGCAATCTTATTTGAGTTGTGAAAATGCGCGATGTCCAGATCCCCGACTTCTCGAAGGATGCTGTTGGCGAATAGGGGGTCTTACCCCCTAATAAGGTTAGGAACAGCTAGTAAGAAGATAAAACTAATGGAGTTCTTGTGACATCTGT
>NZ_JBALEQ010000151.1:0-12932 GCF_036917775.1 Nostoc sp. | reverse complement strand
CAGATGTCACAAGAACTCCATTAGTTTTATCTTCTTACTAGCTGTTCCTAACCTTATTAGGGGGTAAGACCCCCTATTCGCCAACAGCATCCTTTAAGAAGTCGGGGATCTGAGCCTCTCGGTGTTCCCAAATCAAATAGGATTGCTATAGCACCGACTTACTTAACGTGAAAGTGGCGGTTAGAAGCCGCATATAATATTTAATTAGAACATTCCCGACTCAATAGTAACTGCCCATTATTCAGTCGATATAGACCAATTGGTTCTATAATCGGATCGCCTTTTTTCCAGGGACGGGATGTAGTTTCTACACCTCTCACCTCACCAGTTGTGTAAGTAGAAACCGAAACGCCTGGACGATTAGGGGTCAAAGCACCAGAACCTGTGATGGTAAAAGAGTTTTCTTGTCGCTTGGTGCCGCGTGAAATGCAACTATTGGCGATGAGTGCATTGGTGTCGATGACTGGGGGTAATTCGGTAAAACTGTTTTGGATGGAACTCGTATCGGGTGCGTTAATGTTGATTACACCAGCAACGCCTTGTTCCGAACTTGCAGTAATATCACTTTTCTCAGTTGGTTTTGGGTGTGACTCAATACCGAAAATACCTTGAGAATTAATTTCAACCTTTCCACCGATTCCTGTGAAAGCATTGGCTGCGATCTCGCTGTTTTCTTCGGGGACGGCGACGATAAATTTTGAATCGATATTGATGTTACCACCATCGCCACCTAATTTTGCTGTACCTGCGGTGGTCGAAATTCCGCTGCCGCGACGCAATAGTAAGCGTTCGCTGGCAGTTAAATTAATATTTCCACCATCACCAGAGTTGGTTATTGCTGCAATAGCTGCTTGGTTGTCAAGTGTTGTGGAACCAGAATTAACATTAATATCTCCAGCTTTCCCTTGCCCAAAGCTGCTGGAACTGATTCCCCCGTTATTTAAAAATAAAGAATCTGCTGTCAGGTTAATATTACCTCCATTGCCTACACCTGTTGCATTAACTGTACTAAAAATACCGCTAAAAGAACCTGTGCTGCTAACACTGTCAATTAAAATGCGACCGCGTGCATCAATGGTAATATTGCCCCCATTACCTCTAGAAAAAGTACTAGCATTAACTATTCCACCATTGGTTAAAAATAAAGAACCTGTTGTCAGGTTAATATTGCCTCCTCTACCTTCAGCTTCACCTTCTAAGGTAGTAAAAACACCGCTTGAACTTCCATTACTGCCGACACCATCAATACCAATAGCATCATCAGCATTAATTATAATGTCACCTGCATTACCTTTACCGAGACTGCTAGCAGCAAGTAGTCCACCATTACTTAGTCTTAAAGAGTTGGTTTTTATTTGGATATCCCCACCTTTGCCAACACCTCCAGCGAACAAAGAACTAGAAATGCCAGTCGCCTTTTTACCACTAATACCATCGATAATTACAGCATTGCGCGTATCGATAAAGATATTACCACCATTACCTTGACCACTACTAAAAGCGGCGAGTCCACCACCATTTTTTAGAAATAATTCTCTGGCGTTGATGCGGATATCCCCAGCGTTCCCCACGCTATTGTTTGCTGCACTAGTGCCTACAGAAGCAAATAAACCATTTTCTCCACCATCCAAAGTTACTGTATCGCCGGCGTTGACGGTGATATTACCTCCGTTTCCCTGTCCATTTGTGGCTCCAGAAATGAATGCACCGTTGGTGACAGAAAGCGACCCTGTTGTAATTTCGATGTCACCTCCTTTACCTTCACCACTCACCAAGGAACTAGATAAATTACTAATAGCAATTTTGTCAAGACCAGAAGTTCCACCCTTGACGACACCATCAATTTTGACGGTATCACGAGCATTGATGGTAATATTTCCACCATTGCCTTTTCTTTCTAGATGTACAGAAGATATCGTACCGCCATTTGTTAAAAACAACGATCCTGTTTCAATTTGAATATTTCCGGCGTTACCATTGAATGTTAGTGTATTTGCACTACTAGACAAACCATTACCGCCAATTCCATCAAAAGTAATATTATTGCCAACATCAAGAAAGATGTTACCACCGTTTCCTTGTCCGCCGTTGATAGCATCTAGTCGTCCGCCACCTTTGAGTAGTAAATTACTTGCACTGATGCGAATATCACCACCATTACCTATCGCGTTTTTAACACCTTCAGTTGATACTAGACTACCAACTTTTTCCCTACCTCCAAAACCTGAAACTGTGACATTATCACGGGCATTAATAGTGATATTTCCTGCATTCCCTACTCCAGCAGTAGTGCCAGATATGTTGGCACCATTAGTAACAGAAAGTGATCCTGTGGTAACTTGAATGTTTCCTGCATTCCCGACACCTCCAATCAGTAAGTCGCTTTGCAAACCACTGGATTTATCGTAATCCAAGTCATTAAGATCAAACTTCCCCGCGTCGATGAAAACACCGTCTAGCTTGACATTATCAGAGGCTTCAATGGTAATATTTCCGGCATTACCTTGTCCTGATACATTTGTTGATATTTGACTACCGTTAGTTAACGAGAATGAACCTGTTTTCAGGTAAATATTTCCTCCGTTACCTACCCCCTCATTAAATACCTCACTACTAACATCACTATTATTATCGAAGACTATATTATCAAGGGCATTAATGCTGATATTTCCAGCATTTCCTTTGCCAAACATACTACTAGCAATAAACGCTCCATTAGTAGCTTTTAACGTACCTGTCGTGATTTCTATATTACCTGCATTACCTTCAATAATGGATTGCACATTATTAATAATCCTGCTAAATCTATTACCGTTATTACCATCTAACGAAATATTATTACGAGCATTAATGATGATACTACCAGAATTCCCTTTTCCGCTAGTGATACTTTGAATTTCCGAACCATCGTTTATTTCCAAGGATCTAGTATTAATAGTAACGTTTCCACCATTACCTATTGCACCCTCATCTACCAGGGAAAAAATTCCGTTAAGTTCCCCTGGTCTTGAGTTACGAAAACTGATATCACCTTGAGCATTGATATTGACATTTCCTCCATTGCCTTGTCCAAAGATACTAGCACTGATTCTTCCACCATCGCTTAACGTCAATGTCCCAGTTGTAATATTGATATCGCCAGCATTACCAAATGCTCTTTCTTGCACGACGTTAGAAATGAGGCTTTCATCTGTTAACGTTGTATCTCCTGTAGCATTAATAGTAATATCTCCACCTTTAGTATTGAGAGTACCTAAACCTATATCTATCCCCGCTCTGAGTATACTTTGCCCTGCTAAATTTACATTTCGAGCTTCAATTTTGATATTTCCGCCACCCGCACCACGAACATTAACTTCTGCACCATTACTCAACGAAATATCGGCACGTTGTACATTTTCTGGTATAGTTAAACCCAGATTATCACCTGCAATATTCAATCCCACATTTCCCGGTGCAGCCAAACCTGCTAACTCAACATTTCCGCCATAAGCGCGAACACTCCCGCCATCTATATTGATATTTCCACCAACGAGCAGCAAACTTTTACCATCACTAACTCGCAAACCCGTAACATCTTGTCCGATGAGATTAGTACCTGCGGGTGCTTGGGATTGATTGATAATTCCACCATAAGCTTGGATTTGATTAAACAGCAATACTGAAGGATTAATAGTCAACAATGCCGCTGCTTGGGGATTTGTGGCACTAAAAACACCTTGATTGCCAAACTGAATCCCGTTCGCAGTCGTCCCCACAAATGAACCTTGCACGTCTAAACTGGCATTTTTCCCAAAGACAATCCCATTGGGATTTATCAAGAATAAATTCGGGCTGGAATTACCAAATGTGCCCAGTCTACCCAAAATTTCGGAAGGGTTACTACCTGTCACCCGCGCTAAAATATTCTGAATATCTGCGCTAGGACTAAAAAAATAAGCCCCACGTCCCTCGCTGATATTAAATTCTTGAAAGCTGTGAAAAAGATTGATTTGGCGAGTTGCACCACCTGTAATTACTTCTATGGGTAGTCCCTGAAAGTTGCCTATAACTTGGGAGGACTCAGAGCCAAGTGTGTTATCAGGCACGATATTGCTTTGCTGTCCCTGGGTTTTGCTAGTTAGGAGACTTACACTTAAACAGCCCAGCAACCCTGCCAATCCGAACTGCAAACACCTGTGTAATCTGTAGTTTTTCGTCATCTGGTGCTATTTATCCGATTTGCTTAAGTATCTAACAGAACTGCAACTTTGGATCGTACATAAGCAAATATTTATTAATTATGCACTTTTCTGCAATGAGGCGATTGCATTCTCCAGGTATGAAACTGTACCCAAAACTTGCAGAAAAGGTGAATATGTTACATGAATCAGTCGGATATTGTGTAACTCATCAACATCATTAAGAATACTGCTCGTTAATTAAAGGCATTTTTGAAGTTTCAGTTTTGAAAAGCCGATTTAGTAGTGAGACGACTGTTAATAAGTTTCTTTAATGAACGTTTTAGACAGTTGGGGAATTATATAAATTTCATTGTCAAACATTTAACTAAACAAAAAAATATTGAACTAATTAACTGCAAGATTCAACAATTTATCGCTTTTTCAGTACAATATATTACATAAAAGAACTCATTTTAGGAGATAAATAAATTGAAACCAGTAACAATTATTAACTTTGGCTGGAGCAAAAGTAAGCATCGGGAAGGATTATCTTTAGATCAGATGCAAGCGTTTGATTTAATCCATGACTGGTATGGTTCTAACCCTGATATGCCATTTGTATTGCGCGGTTATGCAGGTACAGGAAAAACGTTTTTAGTACAGCGAGTAATTCAATCGTTTCAGGATTGCTTCAAAACACGAGACTTAGATAAAAATAAAAATGTTGGTTTAAGAGTTGCTTTGTGCGCTCCAACGCATAAAGCAAGACATGTATTGGACGCAATGGCTCAAGAGGCAGGTCTTACTGTACATATCTCAACTCTCCACAGCTTACTTCATGTTATGCCTGGAGGAGAATATGATGAAAATGGAAAGCAGCGACTTAAACCAAATACTTACTCTAGAGAGCCTTATTATCACGAATTTGACTTAGTAATAGTTGATGAAGCTTCCATGTTAGGGCAAGAACTTTTTAAGTTAATTCCTTCGCGGACTCCTACTATTTTTATGGGAGATCCAGCACAATTACCACCGATTGAAGATAATGTTGATTCTTCGCCAATCTTCCAGTTGCCTTTGGGAATGGAATTAACACAAGTCATGAGGTACGAGGGGGCAATCGCTACTTATGTAACTGCACTCCGCCAAAATTTAAACTCTCAATTTCCACCACGATTACAGAGTGAGGGAAATATTGAGAAAATGCAATTTGATACTTGGATAGCAGCAGCTATCGATGCTTATAAATTTTCTCGCTCCTCAGCCAAGATTTTGGCATGGACTAATAATCAAGTTAACAATCTGAATCAGCAAATTCGAGCTGCACTTTATCCGGGTGCTGAACCAATAGAGATTGGAGAAATTCTCTTTGCTAAAGAACCTATTTTCTTAAATGCCGACTCTGGGGAACAAAAAGAAATTTTTATGCATTCTTGTGCTGAATGCGAAGTAAGAGATTTTAAAGAATTCTCTGGTAGTAGGCATCATCTAGTGCATAGTCCGTTTAAAACTTATCGGATTGAAATCAAGAATGATCTGGGTAAGGAAGCATCCCTATCAATAATTCACCCTGATTCTTGGGATTTAATTAAATATGCAGTGAATAATGCCAAGAAAGAAATATTTCAGTTAGCTGCAAATCAAAGAAGCTATGCTTGGCGAGAGTATTACGAGTTTTTGGAGACTTACAATTTATTAGTGAAAGGCAGCTTAATGAATCGATTGCAATACGGTTATGCAATTACTGTACATCAATCTCAAGGGGGAACATTTACTAATTGCTTTGTTGATACATCAAATATTTTTGGCTGCCGAGATAATCTGATGCGGAATAAGTTATTGTATGTTGCTTATAGTCGGGCTTCGCAACAACTTTACTGCTATAGTAAGTGGTAAGATTAAATAATATTATCCCAATCCTGAATTAGCATGTATTCTCATGTCTAAACACCTCATTAGGAACGTGAGAATGTCTTTATTCCTTAAAAAGCAAAAGTTTTCACTAGGCTAATAGTAATCAAATTAACTATTACATTACTACGAAATATCAGAATCCCAATTTAAATCATTGGATTTATTTTTTGGAGCATCCACATGAAAGCGCTATCCGTTCGTCAGCCTTGGGCATGGGCAATAATTTATGCTCTTAAAAATATAGAAAACCGAGGCTGGCCCATTCATTATCGCGGCGACATTCTGATTCATACAGCCAAGACTTGTACTCAGAAAGAGTACCAGCTAGCGAGAGAATTTTGTCAAGGCATGGGGGTAGTAATCCCAGAGTTAATCTCTTTACGTCGCGGCCAAGTCACCAAACAACGGCAAGCTTTGAAGAAATTTTTAGCCGGGAATGCGCCAACACCACTGCTAATAGAGAGAGTTATGCTTACCCCTACTTGTAGAGATCGCGAAAATCTACCTAATGAGGAATTTTCCCGTGCTGTAAATTGCGTTAAGTTGCTCAAAATGAACTGATTTGTTGCTGTAATTAGATGGATACCAACTATGGGCCCCAACCGCCCTTCCACGAAACTAATGAAAACACCCCAGAAATGGGCGGTGGGTTGCCTGTAATTGAGTATTGGGCAAAGCATACACTGTCACCAGAGGGGCCACATCTTTGGAAAACCCTATTTCACAAGAGTGCTTGTCTATCCTGCTCCTGGGGGACTGGCGGACAAAAAGGTGGATTCACCAATGAAGCGGGTGAGAAACTGCAACGCTGTATGAAAAGTGTAGAAGCAATTTCAGCAGAAATCCAACCTCCGGTTCCAGTCCACTTCTTTGATTCCCACACAATTACTGACCTACAACAGCTATCCTCTCTAGAAGCGGATCGGTTGGGAAGACTCAGCTTCCCGGTGATTCTACGGGCAGGTAGTGAGCATTATCAGCGCATTTCTTGGGATGAAATTTATGCGCTCGCCAGGGCTGCCTTTGTTCAACCACCAGAGCGAGTTGCATCCTACAGCTCCGGGCGCGGCTCCAACGAAGCGGCATTTTTACTACAACTGCTACTGCGAACCCTGGGTTCCAATAATTTGGCAGATTGTTCAGATCTGTGCCATGCTCCTTCCACAACCGCACTCAAGGAGATGTTTGGCACTAACACTTCAATTGTCAGCCTGGAAAGCTTGAAGCAGGCAGATTGCGTAGTGTTAGCAGGCGCAAATTCCGCTTACAATCATCCACGTTTGATGAATGAGTTGATCAAACTGCGAGACAAAGGTGGCAAAGTGATTGTGATCAATCCCGTGATGGAAACTGGATTGGTAAAATTTGGCTCTCCGGCATTCCCAGTTAAATCTCTGATCCCTGGTTCTGACATTGCTTCATTATATCTTCAGCCGATTCCAGGTAGTGATGTGGCGCTGTTTGTGGGTATCCAGAAAGCGTTAATTGAACAGGGGTTTGTGCAGTACAACTTTTTGCAAGCACACACCCAAGGCTGGGAAGCAGTATTAGAACAGGCGCGATCGCTCTCCTGGGAAATTATCACGATTACCTGCGGCGTATCCAAAGTAGAAATTGAAGCAGCAGCAACCATTATCGGGACATCAAAAGGTGTAGTCTTTGGTTGGGCAATGGGAATTACGCAACATACAAATGGTGTCGATAACGTCTACAGCATCGCGAATACAGCATTAATCAGCGGTCAAATTGCCAAAATAGGAGCCGGAGTCATGCCTGTGCGGGGACATTCCAACGTGCAGGGCTTTGGCTCAATGGGTGTCACCGTAAAGCTCAAAGAAGAAATTAAGCAAGCGTTGGAGCAGTTGTTAGGGCGAACGCTCTCTCTACCCAAGGGTTATCACACTCGTGACCTCATCGAAGCGGCCCAAGCGGGCAAAGTGGATAGTCTCATCTGTGTAGGTGGTAATCTCTATGGTGCTAATCCTGACTCAGCACAGGCAAAACGGGCATTGGGTAACATCGACACCATCATCTATCTTGCTACTAAACCCAATATTGGGCACTTTCACGGATTGGCAAAAACGAACACAATCCTTATTCCCGTCCTCAACCGATTTGAAAACCCTCACAAAACCACCGTTGAATCGGGTAACAACTTTGTGCGCCTCAATGATGAAGGTAAAACTCACCTGAAGAATGCAGATTTAATTTCTGAAGTCGAGTTTTTAACTGAACTGGCACATCGCTTGCTTGGTGAGTATCCCGTCGAATGGCGCAAACTGCAAGATACTCGCTACGTGCGGCAACTGATTGCCACAACTATTCCCGGCTATGAAAAAATTGCGACGATTGACGACACCAGTGAAGAGTTCATCATCTCCGGGCGCATCGTCACTGAACCCCACTTCAAAACGCCGTCAGGCAAGGCAAAAATGTTGACTACCCCACTGCCGAATCTGGCTTTACCTCAACCTCAAGACTTTGGTATTGATGAAAGAGCAAATAGTCTCGTGCTGGCGTTAATGACTGGACGCAGCTATTCCCAACACAACACGGTGGTTTACAAAATCGATGATCAATACCGAGGAATGCCCCATCGCCACTGCATTTTGATGAATCGCATGGATGCAGAAAAGATTGGGTTAGCCGAACACGATCGCGTCACAGTACAGGGCGATGCCGACAAACTAGAGAACGTGGAAGTGATTTATGGTGCTGTGCGAGAAGGCGCAGGGTTAATGTTTTATCCCGAAGTGAATGTCATTTTTAAAGCCAGAACAGAAACACTTTCCGGTACCCCTGCTTACAAACGAGTGCCAGTGGTAGTGTACGGAAAGCCGCGATCAACTTGTTAAGTTGGAGCTAAAAGTTTTCAATGACTACAGGCTCAACTGGTTGGGCAATTTCAAAATTGAAAATTCGTGAATAAAAGTAAAGTTCTGCTGACAAAGAACGCTTAATGTTTGCGGCTTTGCGGAAACCATGTTCTTCACCCTCAAAAGCAACATAAGCCACAGGTACACCTTTTGTTCTTAGAGCTGTAACCATTGCTTCAGTTTGATTGGGCGGAACTACTCGATCTTCTAATCCCTGAAAAAAAATCATTGGGCAGGCTAGACGCTCACTAAAGTTAATTGGCGAACGCTGTTGATAAATCTGACGCTGTTGTGGATAAGGGCCAACCAGACGATCCAAGTACCGGGATTCAAACTTATGTGTGTCCCGAACTAAAGCTTCCAAATCACTGACACCAAAATAGCTGGCTCCTGCTTTAAAAGTATCTCGGAAAGTTAACGCACAAAGTGTTGTGTAACCACCTGCACTCCCGCCGGAAATGGTTAGACGAGCGCCGTCTACATCTCCCCGTGACACTAAGTAACGCGCACCGAAAACACAATCATCCACATCTACAATTCCCCAATTCCCAGAAAGCCGTTGCCGATACTCCCGCCCGTATCCTGTACTGCCACCATAATTTACATCCAAAACCGCTATTCCTCGGCTAGTCCAATACTGAATGCTAAAATTGAGGCTACTAGAAGTTGCTGCGGTGGGGCCACCGTGACTTTTGACAATCAAGGGCGGTTTTTCAGTCTCAGGAGCCGTATAGTCACGATTTAGAGGTGAGTAGAAAAGGGCGTATGCTGTTTTGCCATCAGATGTTTCGTACTCAATGGCTTCAGGTAAAGAAAGATAACCAGCATCAATAGTTACATCACTAGAACACCGTAGTACTTCTAGCTCTTTAGTTGTCAGATCCAAACGGACAATTGCTGCTAATTTAGTTGGCGAACTTCCACGAAAAACCACCTGGTTAGAGGTCGCGTGGAGAGAGCTAATATCTGTGTAGGGCGTATTTATTAGTTCTAAGTTAGATGTTAGTGTATCAAGGCTTGCTAAATACCAAATGCCTTGCTGGGTATAAGTACAAATAATCTGGTTAGCAGACCCAAAAGCATAAGTGGACATCCCAAAATTCCATTGCGGCTGACCAAATTCTGCTTCCATCTGAGTTAGCGCTTCTACATTTTCATCTTGCCAACGATATATATTCCACCAACCTGTACGGTCAGAAACAAAATACAACTTACCATCTGGCGACCACTGTGGCTGAAAAATAGACTCATCTAAATTCCCAGCAATTTTTTGAGTATTTCCCAAAGAACCATCTGCCTTTAATTCCCCAACCCATAGTTCAGTCCCATCCCAAGGCATATTAGGATGGTTCCAAGTCAGCCAAGCTAAACGTGAACCATCCGGGCTAAGGCGAGGCGAAGCATAAAAGTCATTTCCAGATACTAATAGTTGGATTTTATGATCTCCGTCTAGTTCCACGCCGACTAAACTATTACTCGCCTCCTTTGTCACATCTGTGTGATCTTCATATACACAAATAATTCGGTTGTTTTGACGATCAAAAACACCGTCTGCATAGCGTGTGGCAGCTTTTGGGGTGATGGCTTGCGGCTCTTGATCGCTCTGGTGACAATATAGGCGTTGATCAATAAAGTTGGAAAAGTAAACAGTGCCATTCACCACAAGAAAGGAACTGCCACCATATTCATGCACACGAGTACGCACATTGAAGCCACTAGGCGTGAGGGACTGGATTTTACCATCTGCATCCCGCCGCACTATGACATTTCTACCTGACTCTGATGGCCGTAACTCACTCCAGTAAATCTCTTCGCCACAGAGGGCAATTTGTCCCAACCCAATTGTACTTGCGGTAATTAGGTCTGTTGTTATAGGCGATCGCCAACATCCGTAAGACGCTACTTCTGCTTTGATCACGCTTTATTCTGCTCCCTGTTCCCAAGAATCATACGACGATATTCACTTTTCGCCCTAAGATAATCATTTTAGACCCGCTATGGTAATGTCTGGTGATCGAAGAACAGTAATTCCCCCAATAAACACCACTTAGGGATTTCCAAGAAATAAATTATGCAAATAAACGAACCACAGAGGCGCAGAGAACACAGAGGGAGGAGAAATACAGAGGTTTTTGCGTCAGTTTTGGAATATTTTTTTCTTTGGAAGTCCCTAAACTAAGCCCAATACAACACCCTTGACCTCAAGAGAACAATCGCAGGCTGTGGAGGGACGGTTGTAACAAGGGCGCATGATTGGCGATCGCTTACGTTGGCACACTTTCACAAAAATACTCTACTGAGTTATTCACATCAATAGAGTATATAATTTTACTATAATTATCTTTTACCAGCATTCAGTTTATACTTTAATAATTATTTATACCTCTATATAAATATTGCAAATCTTGCCTACAGTTTACGTGGCGTTTCCCTTGCGTCGGCACAGGCAAATTACAACCGAACACTAAAGAAAAACCTATGTTTCGACTAGGTGAGTTGGTCGAGTTTCGATTTTACGGTGATGGGCTATCGATTCGGATTGTCCAGGGCATTTTTAAGCTATGCAGGCAATAACTAAGGCTCTACTCCTTCATCAATCCAAGTATCAATTGCTGTTTTTACCTCTAATTCAGTCACAGCCGACCATTCTTTTTCGTTGATAGTTGTTTTAAATTCCGCTCTTTTACCGTGACCAACTTTTTCCATTGAGTGTCCGCGATACACATTTTTAGGCTTAATCATTTTTCTTTATCATCTTTATAGAATATTATAAACTGTTGCTCAATAATTTACAAGAATCATTATCACTAATAACGAGTTATTATGGATTATTTTGATGATTCATATATTAAATACTATTTGTTCAAATATTTATTAATAAGTAAGGTTAATTTAGAAATGTTTGCAATATATATTGTTTGGATAAAACTGGTGTTTAGCTTCTCTTGCTATGTAATGCTAGGCTGGTTATTTGCTTGGACAGCAGTTTGGGATGAGGCTTTACAGCAGGGCAGTGCCTTTACTTTATCCAGAGTTACTTTAATATTTTTGACTTTAACATTGACTCGCACTTTTGCTTGGAAAATTTTTGGCGTTATCAGTTGGGCTAAAACTTTAGGTTGGTGTTACATATTAAGCCACGGTGTAACTGGAATTTTACTTTTAGCTTTTAGTGGAGGAATAACGTTATATGTAGTTTTATTGGTAGTACTAAGTATCGCTTGGGCTGGTGCTTTTAGTTCCGTCGCAGTAAAAAATCAATTACTTCCATTTTTTAGTCAGTTGCACACTGTGCTAATTTTGAGACTTACCTTAATCTTTGGTTTAGGTTTAGGGATGTTAGCCCGTCTGAGCAATCCCTAAAAATTATCTTTAACTTTCGGTTATACTACCCAATAGCCAAAGGAGATTTTGGGCAGTTTAGGAATGTCTCAAAAGATTAATTAGCAGACGTGATAAGTCTTAATTAACCTGGTAGATAGTGCTGTTGACTGCTATTAACTTGGCGATTAAGAGAGACAGAATCAGCCGCAGATATACCAGAGAAATATCCGTCTTTTGAACCACACGATGGTAACGCCATTTGTTTAAATTTCACATTATTTAGATATACTTCTAACTCAGATTCTAGTTTTTCATAGAGCGCTTGCACGATAATGGCGGGTACTGCAACTGACTCAGTAGTTCCAGAAATCCCTTGATTTTTCTGTTGATCGCGATTCTCAAGAATCCTACTTACAAGTCTATTAGCAGCACCTAATTTAAAAGCATTTCTAAAAGCGCGATTGCCTTGAGCAAGTTTCGCCAGTCGTTCAATAGTTTGTTCAAGATACTCAAACTGAATCTGAGTAGAGACGATATTCACTTTTCGTCCTAAGATAATCATTAGACATCTCCAAAATAGTATCATTCTGTGATAAAAGAACATTAAAGAGTGATTTTGGTACAGGAGCATGAGCAATATACTGAATTACATTGA
>NZ_JBALEQ010000150.1:0-45016 GCF_036917775.1 Nostoc sp. | reverse complement strand
CCACATGAATTTCATGGCGAATGGAATTACACTATCTCACCAACCCTCAATATTCTCTAAAACTTGTAAAAGTTGTTTCTTGACAGGCTCTTAGCATTTTTGGGTTGGCAGACTGCTAGGCTGAAACAGGATGTAGCTTTACCAGGGCCCCCAGATAGCAAAGGTTATTCCTGGACTCTGCATATTGACAAACATCGTCTGACCATCGGGGGAGAAGCAGACTCCGGCGAACTCTGATGTGTTCAGGGCATTTTTAGCAAACTTATAAAGACTTCCACTGGGAGTGATGCCCAGAATGTAATCCGTTCCATCCCCATCTTCACAGAGAAAGATGTCCCGGTTGGGGAAAACCACAATATTGTCTGGATTGTCTAGCACACCAGAATTGTTGGGTTCAATATATAGCTCAACAGTATTATTAGTGGGCGAATAACGCCAAATCTGCCCATCTCCAGAACTGCCACCACTCTTACAGGTGAAGTAGACATAACCACTGCCATAAAAGATGCCTTCCCCACCGGAAAATCTGGCGGCACCACTGTTATACCCTGCTGTTCTGACAGTATCAGATGTGGGATCAGGATTGCTAATCTGTACCCAGTCCACCGCCCTGGGCGTATTTTTGGGGAAACCCGTAGCTGTGTTGATTCCAGACGACCCCGTAATCCTTAAAGCGTATAGCGAGCCGCCAGCACTCAGGTTGTTGCTTTGGTTAGGAATAAAGCGGTAAAAAAGCCCATTTCCTTGATCTTCCGTCATGTAGATATACCCTGTGTTGGGGTCTACAGCAGCAGCCTCGTGATTAAAACGCCCCATAGCGGTTAATGGAACGGGGGTGACAAAAGTAGTTGCGCTACTAGGAACCTCAAAAACATAGCCGTGCTTCTTGCCGTTATTGGTTTCAAAGGTTTCTTCACAGCTTAACCAAGATCCTGAAGGTGTAGAACCACCAGCACAATTGCGAATAGTTCCCGCTAGGACTCCCCGATGTTCTACCAATGTGCGGGAAGGACTAACAACCAATTTAGTGCAACCGCCCCTCGCATTTGAGTTGTACTTGCTGCTAGTAGGAGCGCCCAGACCATTGCCAGAAGTGGGGGTGAGTTCGTGGTTGCGAATTAGAATCGTATTGCCACTCGATCCTAGAAAAGCTCCCATACCATCGTGATTACCAGGTACTCGATAACCATCATTCATCGTTTGACCTGTTTCGGACAGTCTGCGGTAGGTGAATCCAGCTGGCAAATCTAATACTCCGTTAGGGTCAGTCACTAAATTGCCGTAGGGGCCCGCAGCGATCGCAGGTTTAGCATAGAATGCTTGCAAAGGAGATAGAAGGACGGCACCTGTAGCAGATGCTCCTGCCAGGGTAAAAAACTCACGTCTCGATAAATTCAATGTATACTCCCTGATGTTTTGGATGAGGCTTAATTTGTTGCAAATAGCTAGCCTCAATTATCTAGGAAGAGTAAGTTTTTCAAATTAATAAGAGGTTAAAAAAAGATTATTCAAGGCATTGAAATAATACAAATTTCTAAACTTATCTCCTTAATGTTTTTTCTTCGGAAAGTGATTATTCGTATGTAATAAGTGAAGTTCCGCTTCTATCGTTACAATTATGTAAAATTAATACAAAAATGACACATCTACAAATCGGCTTTCCATCAGAAACAATAATAGACGCTCAGAAATACTGGAACGCCACTGGGATTTTTCTAGAAATAGGAGCAAGTTATAAGTTTGAAGTACAAGGAGAACAGTTTTGGTATGATGCCAAGATTAGAAGTGATGCAGATGGGTATACAAAACCGTGGCTACGTTGGGCTGGGATGTTCCGCATAAAACCAAACGAAAACTAGTTTTCCCTAATTGGGAATATTGGCCAGTTTTGTGAACAAGAATTATTAATTGGGAAGAAATAGGAGAAATATAAAGCTTCTTCAAGTGGGGAGTTATTTTGTTATACCAATGATGTTTCAATAATGTATTTTAACAGTTGTGGAACATTAATTTTGACTATTACAAGATTGAGGTAATTGACAAACCTATTAAAGAATTGGTGATGCTGAATTAATTTTTTGGGTCGGTAAAGTAGCTTTTGCAAGAGACTCCATTAGTTGCACTCACAAGAAGCAATGAAAATTGCGGCTGAATTTTGAATAAAGTTTGCAAAAGTCGGGAAAAAAGTCGGGTTTACAGAATCTTATCCGAAAACTCCCGCAGCATAACTGTAAAGTGATTTATAGTTGTCCCTAACCCTTGTCGTTACACAATGGACGCTGAAGCAGCATTAGCATGGTTAGATGCCACAATTCCCCCGCAGACTGGGGAACGGTTGAGCGATTTGCAAAAAGTGATTCTTGTGCAAGTTTGGTTGGGTAGAAAGTACTTGGATATCGCTCATTCTTACGGTTGTACCGAAGGACACGCCAAGGATGCTGGTTCTCAGTTATGGAAGCTGCTTTCTAAAGTATTGCGAGAAAAGATTACCAAAAGTAATTGTCGCGCTACTTTGGAACGGGTTCTGAGAAAAACTACTGCGATATCATCTAGTCTGATTGATTACTCGCGATCGCCCCAACCCACCCCAAAATTAGAGGATACCAATTTTATTGGACGAACAGCTGCGATCGCTCACCTGAATACTTTGGTAAATCAAGGCTCAAAAGTCATTGTCATCCAAGGTGAGGGAGGCTTAGGCAAAACCACTCTAGCGCAGCAATATCTCCAAACTCAGGGGTTTGACTTGGTTTTAGAACTGCTGATGGCGAAGGAAACGCAAAATATCACCCCCGCCGAACGAGTTGTTGAGGAATGGCTCAAACAAGACTTTGATCAAGAACCTGGGGTAGAATTTGGGGTTACATTGGGACGACTCAAGCGCGAACTCCACAATCGGCGGATTGGGGTATTAATTGACAATCTCGAACCTGCATTGGATCAACAAGGTGGATTGATTACTTCTCACCGCAACTATGTAGAACTATTACGGATTTTAGCTGATGCTAGGGTGCAATCTGTTACCTTAATTACCAGTCGCGATCGCCTTTGTGAACCTGGGTTAAATGTGAATCACTATCGGCTTCCTGGTTTGGAGCAAAGCGCATGGCAAACGTTTTTTAGCAACCGTGGGTTAGCCATCGACTCGCCAACTTTGCAAATCATACATCGCACTTATGGCGGTAATGCTAAAGCAATGGGAATTCTCTGCGGTTCGATTCAGGAGGATTTTGGCGGTGATATGGCTCTTTATTGGCAAGAAAATCATGCCGATCCTTTAGCAGCAACCGACTTAAAAAATTTAGCGGTTAGTCAAATCAATCGTCTGCAAGCCCTCGACCCTCAAGCTTATCGCCTGCTTTGCCGTTTGGGATGTTATCGTTATCAAGATATACCTACTATCCCATCACAAGGGTTATTTTGTTTACTTTGGGATGTTCCACCTACTGAACATCGCCAAATCATCGCCTCGTTGAGAAATCGGTCTTTGGTGGAGTGTGAAAAAGGTGAATATTGGCTGCATCCGGTGATTCGTGCTGAGGCGATCGCACGTTTACGCCCCAGCGATGAATGGGAAATTGCCAATCATAAAGCCGCAGAATTTTGGACAGTTAGTATTAAACAAATTGAAACCTTTAAGGATGCTTTGCAAGCTCTAGAAGCATATTATCATTATATAGAAATTCATAAATTTGAGTTGGCAGGTAAGGTAATTTTAAAAAGCCGAAATAATCAATGGCAGCAGTTTTTACCTCTTGGTAGTACATTGTATCGGATGGGTTTAATTCAACCGATACTGGCGGCAATTAATCAAGTTGTTAACAATCTGGAAAATAACCAAAATCTCAGTGAACTCTATAATATACTGGGTGATCTATATTGGATAACAGGTAAAATTAGTCAAGCGATCGCTTGTCAACAAAAGACTATTACTCTGACAACCCAAGCACTAAAATCACTTATATCTCAGCCAGAAAATAAACATACCGTTTACTATCTGAGAATGCTAGAGGTAGATTCTTTATTAAGTATTGGTCTTTATCAAATAGATTTGTGGGAACTAGAGGCAGCCGCAAATTTATTTCAACAAGTAATTTACCTAGCCCAAAATACTGAGCATCATCGCTGGGCAGAGAAAGCATCAGTTTGTTTAGCTTTGGTGTATTCTTATTTAGGTTTTCGTGATGCCTCCTTTGCATTAGCAGATGTAGCTTATCAGAATATTAAGAACGAAAAACTGGTAGAACAGACTGGGAGATTTGTCTATTTCATGCAAATTCTGGGTCAAACTTATGTTAATTTAGGAGAGTTTTATCAAGCAAATAAAATATTACACCAAGCTTTAAATTTTGCTGAAGAAAGCCACTATATGCAGGTGAAAGCAAAGACACTCAATGGTTTAGCAGAAATAAATCGACAACAAGCAGATTTTGAATTAGCCCTGGCTCATCATAGAGAAGCAATCGAACTGTTGGATAAAATAGGTGCTAAGTGCGATCTAGCTGAAGCTTATTATCAATTAGGTTTAACTTATCAAAAGATGGCAAAGGCTGATGAAAGTAAACTTAATTTTAATCAAGGAATTCAGTTATTTACTGAAATAAAAGCTCCGAAGCAAGTTGAAAAAATTTTAACTTCACAATCTGGTTTATTTATCTGTGCTAGCAGGAATTGTAACAGTGATAAGATATAAAATATGGTTTGTTTGTAGCTTCTAAATAGTTGCGTTGGAAGACAATAGCTAACTATTCAATTAAAAAAAGACTAATATAGAACAATATGGTTAAATTAAGGGCTACTGGCAAAAATTTTGGGTTTTCGAGACGCGATAAATCGCCGTCTCTACAAGTGTTTTGGTCTTATGTGAACTGTATTGTAATATAGAAATCCGCTTTTTTTGTTGGCGTAGGGTTGGAATGCAAGAGGCAATGGGAAAGAAGGCTTTTGAGTTGTATTTTTCAAAAATCAAATATGAGTCCTATAGAAAATTAATAATCAGGCTCATGAAGATTTCTTAGCTGCAAGCCCAAACAAAGACAAACTCATGCTTGTGTGACTTGCACTGAAGAATGTGTCCAGTACCCATATCTCCAAACGAATAAGGTATATTATCCTGAGAAGCCAGTTGAAAAACCTGACGCATAGGTTCCTGACAAATGGAGCAGCCAGGACATTCCATTCCCTGTACCCATTCTGGATAACCCCCTAGTTTATCTCCTTCTACAGGTGTAATGCGATCGCAAAAATCATCCAGATCCTCAAAACCCAGTCGCTCAATCACTTCATCTTCTAGCGTTTCATTTCCCAATTTATCCCAGCCATAAACCAAGGCTACAAGGTCTTCCAACTGGGGATAATCTTCCACTTCTTGCCAAGCAATAATAGTTTTAGCAGGAAAATGAACTCCATAGTTTTTCCCATAAATCATTGGGAAAGGTGGAATAGAGGCTTCTGATGTCGGTGAAATCATCCGAATCAGCACATTGGGGATGGGATAGGCGGCTCTACCATAGGAGACTGGAGCGCGTTGGATAATTCCTTCACAGCCACTAGGTATACAATGAAACATTTGTATTAATCCAGTACCATATTCCCTTTGGACTGGCTCTGGTAATTCGCTCAAGTTCAATTGAAAAAAGAGTTGCATAGATGACCCACCACAACTTGGGCAAGTTGGCCAAGATTCATTTTCAGCCAACCAAGGACGACCCGCGAATTTAGAGGATAGTAGCGAATCATCCCCCTCCCTAACTATGGGTTTCCAAGCTGAACAAGTGAATTGAGATATATCCAAATCTTTGTGTTCAGAGGGATTTTGTTTATTTTTTACTCTTTGCACATAACCTTTTTTCAGTTTCTCATTAATTTTTTTAGATGCTGCTAACCGTGCTTTTTCTACAGTAGGGTAGGTACTAGTAGAAGACTGTCCTTGTGTCCCAATTCGACCATAATTAATGACTACTTCTGTGGACTTAACGACGACTTCGTAAAACTTGTGAGATTTCCTGTCAGTAAATTCTAGATATACTCTCTGCGTTAATAGTGTTTCTGTTAGAGGAGGACTTGTAGAAATTTTATCTGTAGAGGAAGAACAAATAGGTTCATATTGACGAAGAATTGCTAAGTAAAAATTATCTGCCTCAGTCTGGTCATTCAACTTATAAGTTTCCAAATTTTCTACCTCCGTATCGGGATAGAATTTTATGAGATTGACTATACAACCTTCTAAACAAATTAGATATTTGATTCCTGTATGAAATGTTAATAGATGCTGTTTGAATAAAAGCATTTTTCTGTGGCACTCAATTTACTATTACAAATTAGCAAACATATAGAATTTTAGGACTTACGCAATAACTCTCTGAATTCCTTTGTGTCCTTCTCTGACGAGACGCTGCGCGAATGCGCCTTTGCGGTTCGTTTTTCCATTATTTTGCGTCACAGCGAAACGCTTTTCAAACAACTTTATAATTAGAGACGCAATTAATCGCGTCTGTATAAGAGTTAGGAGTTAGTATTTGATGGCTTCTGATTCATAACTCATAACTCAATATGCGTCCATACACCGCTATTTTAATCGTACCAACAGGCGTTGGAGCTGCTATTGGAGGCTATGCAGGAGATGCTTTGCCTGTTGCCAAAGTTATAGCACAGGTTTGCGATCGCCTAATTACTCACCCCAATGTCCTTAACGGTGCAAGTTTATACTGGAATCTTCCAAATACTTTCTATGTTGAAGGTTATGGACTTGACAAATTCGCCTCTGGATGCTGGGGTTTGCGTCCAGTCCGCAACAATAAAGTAGGTTTGCTTTTAGACCAAGCTATTGAGCCAGAGTTACGGCTACGGCATATACAAGCAGCCGATGCAGTCAGAGCAACTCTGGGATTGACTCTAACAGATTATGTAATTACAGATGCGCCATTAAATGTAGAATTGCGGACTACAGCATCGGGAGCGAGTTGGGGAACAATTGGCAACCCGGATAGTTTATTACGGGCAGCCGAGATATTAATTAAAAAAGCGGGGGCAGAAGCGATCGCAGTTGTTGCCCGTTTCCCCGATGATATGGACTCAGAAGCAGTACAAAAATATCGCCAGGGTGAAGGCGTTGATCCCCTAGCGGGTGCAGAAGCAGTAATTAGCCATTTGCTAGTGCGAACTTTTCAAATTCCTTGCGCCCATTCTCCTGCCCTTTTGAGCGAACCTCCACAACCTGATTTATCTCCGCGTTCTGCCGCCGAAGAATTGGGCTATACCTTTTTGCCGTGCGTCCTTGTCGGATTAAGTCATGCCCCACAATTTATAATAGATAAAGGAGCGATTGCATCAGATAAAGGAGATATTTGGGCAGATGAAGTAGATGCTGCGATCGCACCTGCAAATGCTTGTGGTAGCAGTGCCTTACTGAGTTTAAGCCAAAGACGATGCCAAATAATTACAGTAAAAGAAAATAAAACTCTAATCAAAGTTCCTGCCCAACCGTTGGGGATCAAAGTTATACAGGTAAACTCATATTTAGAAGCAGTAGGCGTATTAGTAGCACACAAAGCAGGCATTAACCCCTCCGCTCTCCGTCCCAAATTATCACCTTTGCAGCCAGTAATTAAAAGTTAGGAGAGACGCGATTAATCGCGTCTGTACAGGAGTTAGGAGTTCTATCTTCCCCCTGCCCCCTTCCCCTTGCCCCCTTTCCCTAAAAACCTGTGATTGAACAACAAAAACAAGAGCCAGAAATTCCATATCTGACACGCATCCAAGTACTTGGGGCGATGGGAGCGACTGCAATCATTTTGTTGATAGTCGCCAAACTGTCGTTGCACTTTGGTAACTTTTCCCTCTTTTCCTGGAAGTGGGACGAGAAAGATTTGCTGTTGGGTGTAGGATTGGGATTCGTCATTACCGCCTTAAGTGGCATAGCTTATCGCGTTTGGACTCCCTATCGAAAAAGTGCAGATTATTATCTAGAAGTGGTACTGAAGCCCTTAGCGTTACCAGACTTAATTTGGCTCGGTTTACTACCGGGGTTGAGTGAAGAATTGTTATTTAGAGGTGTAATGCTACCAGCTTTAGGCTTAGATCATCTGGCTGTCATTGTATCTAGTTTTTGCTTTGGCATCTTGCATTTTAGTGGTTCTCAACAATGGCCTTATGTAATTTGGGCAACAATTGTTGGGATTATATTGGCATATAGTGCCTTGCTTACGGGCAATCTATTAGTGCCGATTGTCGCTCACATGATTACCAATTGGATTTCTAGCTATTTCTGGAAAATGTGGCAATTGCGGCAATTAAAAAATAAATTTTGAGCTTGTAGAAATTAGTGCGTAGGCATAGCCCCAATACTTTTTGGTTAAGGGGGAAAGGGGAAAGCAGCACTTACAAATTAGATAGAGTTTCTACTTTCTGCCCTCTACCTCCTGCCCTCTGCTCCGAATGGCACGCTTGTTAATCGCAAAGCCCTGATATAACTTGCTTTTTGAGTGTGGGGAGTGTGGGAGGTAAGACTTCTTCTCCGTCCTCCGACACCCTACCCTGACGTTAGCGTAGCGGGGCGTAGCCCGGTTTCAGCTTTTCTTAGTGCCATTCTCCCTTGCCCCCTGCTCCCTTCAATCTGCGTTCACAAATTCCAAATATCCATTGCTGAGTTCTTTCACCGCCAAATCATAAAATTGCTTTCCGTGTTCTGGTGTTGCTAAACCAGGATTTGATCCCATACGTCCATCTGGATAACGCACTCGAAAGTTAGCTGCGCTATAAATCCTATGTCCGCTTGCAACTTCTGGTGAAAGGGGTGCTTGCTTAATCGCCTCTGGATAAACGTACTGGGTGAGGGCTACTTCACTTGGTGTTGCATGAGAACCTTCTTGATCCCCATATAACTCTTTAGCTAGTTTATATACAGAACCGCACATAAACCAGTTTGCCACTTGACACTGCACTTGTTGAGCATTAGCAATCTGCAAATCTTCTAAATGGGCATAAGTTTCGGAGAACGCTGCTTTGAGGGTGGCGATATTACCACCGTGTCCGTTAATAAAGTAGAACTTGCTAAAACCAACTTTGGCTAAACAAGTTACATAATCTCGAACTACTTGAATTAAAGTGCTAGGACGCAGACTGATTGTGCCAGGAAAAGCAGTATGATGCAGTGCCATCCCCACATTGATTGTAGGGCCAACGATCGCGCCAGTTGCATCACCCACACCAGCTGCGATCGCTTCTGCACAAATTGCATCAGTACCAATTAACCCCGTTGGCCCATGTTGTTCTGTAGAACCAATAGGGAAAATGATCCCCTTCGACTGCTGTAAATAAGCTTCGACTTCTTGCCAAGTAATCAAATGCAGTAACATTTTTAATGATTTTCCTCAATAAAATTGCGGTGAGACAAAATATTTCTCTGCTGAATAGCATCTTCTGTAACTAAACTCCCACTAACTTGATTATGAACTCCCAAGATTCCCAGTAGTGGCGATCGCGATGATAAATTTCAATAACAAGATCCCCGACTTCGATAAAATTGTCGGGGATCAATGAATTTCATATTTTTAGATATCTGCCATCAACTTTCTGCCAAATGTGGAGAAAATGAGGCTATCTATTTTTATAAATATTGTTTACAGGATGGAGTTGCAACAAGTTTTGACAAATATGGATATAAGCAATTTACTAAATATGCTACTTTATCCTACCCTTCTCGTTGCGAACCCCACCTATAAGAAAAATCTAAATTTATGAGATGTTGTGAGATGTTAGTTTTGTAGATCATCAAGAAAAGAACGGGGATCAATCTTAACTCTTGATTAATCAAAGTAATAATGTTTTTTCACGTCGCTTGTAATTTCCCAGGTACAGGACATTCCAGCCGGAAAAATCACCAAATCGCCTTTACCCATTTGCACTGGCTGTCTACCATCAGGAGTAACAACCACATCGCCTTCCAAAAAATAACAAGTTTCTTGAGAATCATAAGTCCAAGGGAATTTTGAGACTTCCTTTCTCCAAATATCCCATTTATAGACACCCAATTCATTGAGGCGTTCTTCTGTGGGCTGATGCTCAATTTGAATTTCCATGTTGCGTTTTTCTAGTTATGTTCAGCAGTAGGATTGAATATCCTCTCCACACTGATCTACTAAATAACACAAAGCGCGAAAACGCAAGAAGACAAGTTCGTTATAAAGGGGATTAAGTTTGCACATCGGCGGAATGTGTCCTATTTTGCGACCAAAAAGCTTAATATCACGCTCAAATGGACACTGAGCAGGAATCAGTTTAGCAATAAATTTCGCTAATTTCCGATTCTGAATCTCAATTTCATCCAGCCATTGACGTAATGGTTGCAATAAATCTAATTTAGGTTTAGCTAATTCCTTTTTGCTATCTGCTTGATTATTTTGTCCTAAAGGTTGAATAAAAGCAGGCAAAAAAATACGCTGATTCTTTATTTTAAGCATAGTAGTAGGCAAGGTTTTCCTTGTGTAGATGAACTATTTGCCGAATTGGAATATTACCATCTAATCTGTCGAGCCAATTTGCATTATGCTTGGAGATTATGCAGAAAAATAAGCACAATGCAAAGAATTTGCATACATCTTTGGATGGAAATTGTCTAACTAATTGTTATTTAAGCCCACCAAATCGGGAAGAACTGTCCCGTTAAATACAAAATAACAAAGAAATTATAAAAATGGCATTTCTTTAACTTATGGATTGCTAATCTTCGAGATAGCAATTTTATATATTAAATATAAATGCCTGGTTCTGAAACGGCCTAGTATCTAGAGATGGAACTTGGCGTAGAAAAAAACAGTTTAGCTCTCACTCCATATAGGCTTCGGTAGGACTAGTCTCTAATATCTAGCGATTTTAGGCTATTAAATATCTAGTCATTTGTCTACAATATTACACTAGAAAACCTAGATATTATCTAATAAGTAGCAATAAATCCTTTGATAAGTTCAAGCTAAGATACTTAGAAGTTATAGCATTTACAAGAATATTTACACTAAATGTATCGAGTGTAACCGCTTACGCTAGTACCACCCTAGCAACATATAAGGCTCATATTTGATTGATTTTTGAAAAAACTCAGTGCAATTCAAAAAGCCTTCTTTCCAGTTGCTTCTTGCCTAAACTTATTTCTTAAAATATCTCAAGCCGTAACGTTCTTGATATTTGTTGATATACTCGATATTCTGTTGCTCTAATTTTGACAGCAATTTAGATGGAAACGCTTTTGGTGAATATATAGGTTTATACCAAGGTTGGTTGTCAAAGTAATCTTGTAATCCAGGAGTATCAAAACGGCGACCGTGACTAGCAAAAATCGAATTTCGCATTATATCTAGTTCAAAACCGTCTTTACCATCCAAATCTGCATCACTTACAAGTCTTTGGGAAAGCCATAAATAAGTGTTGACGGTCGTGGTATCAACTGGCGGTATTGATGTCGTTGGGGTGGGTGTAATTTGAGTAGGAACAAATGGGGTTTGAGTAGGAACGGATGAGGTAGTTGGTATAGATTTAGGAGTTTCTATCACTGGGCTGGTGATAGTTGACGGAGTTTCTGAAGGTAAGACCGTTTTGTCTGCTGTAGATTGAGTAGGTTTTGTTAATATCTGGCTAATAATCACAGATGCACCGATTAGCCCACCTGCAATCAAACTACCCATAAGGATATTATTCTGACTATTACCTTGAGGATTCGGCTGTGGTTTGACAGGTAATGTCTGAGGTGGTGGTGCAGAAACTATAGTCGGTTGAGTCAAGATGGGTTGCGTTGGTGGAATTGGATTTGCAATATTCTGCAAAGTATCCAGCATTGCTCTAGCTGTGGGGTAGCGATCGCGCGGATGATATGCGATCGCTTTATCAATCGTTCCTGCTATGATTGGACTAACATGACTCGCATACTGTCGCCACACAATTTCACCCGTCTGGGAATCCGTCTCTAGTTGTTGCGCCTGTTTACCAGTGAGTAAATAAATTATCGTCATTCCTAAACTGTATAAATCACTCGAATAAACTGGCCTACCTGCGGCTTGTTCACTCGGCATATAGCCAGGTGTACCAATCACAATCGAACTGGTAGGATTCCCTTGAGAATTTACTACAGTTCCCATTGACTCCCGGATAGCGCCAAAATCAATCAGCACTGGTTTACCATCACGATGACGCACAATGATGTTATCCGGTTTAATATCGCGGTGAACGATGTGTTTAGAATGAACATAATCCAGGACAGGTAATAAATTCATGAATAATTCCTGGACAGCACCTTCACTAAATAGCCCCTGCTTTTGAACTTTTCCAGTTAGGGTATCGCCTTCAACCCACTCCTGAACTAAGTAAAATTGTCCGCCAGAGGAAAAATAGGCATACAATGCTGGAATTTGGTCATTTGCACCACCGAGTTCTTCGAGAATAGCTGCTTCCCGTTGAAATCTCTCTTGCACTAACTGGTAAATTTGGGGATTATTGTGAATTGGTCTTAGCTGTTTAACCACACAACGGCGCTTTGAGGGCATATAGGTATCTTCTGCTAGATAGGTTTCACCAAACCCACCAGCGCCCAGTGTGCGGATAACTTGATAGCGATCGTTCAATAGCTGTATTGTCATGGGAGATTATAAGCGATATTCATGTCTATAGTTTTCCCAAAACAACCTTCATTTCAAATCTAGTAAACCTTCTTCTTTCAATTTAGGATTGAAGCGAACTTGCATTTGCAAACCACGCACTTCTAATAATTGCGTTGAAATTTCTGCTTCTACTCTCCGCGCCACATTTTTAATAATTTTCATTTGTGCTAATTCATCATTAGCTGGATTTTGATATTTTGCCTGTTCTTCAGGTGTCATTATCAATTTGACATCAATGGGATGAGTCCATTTTTCCTTGTTATCCCCATTTCCCCAAGGTACACTGCCATTTTCAGCAATCCAAGCATTTTCAGTATTTTCTAAAATTGTGCGACTAGGGCGTTCAATAGTTTGCACTTTAACCCAATAGCATTGCTGTGGCTGACGGACTAAATGCTGCTTGAGGCTGAGATAAACATCACGAGAGTATCCTACAAATTGCAGCACTTTTTCTTGGTCAAAAATAGCATATACCCCAATTTTACCTTGAAATTGCTCAGGTAATTGACCGCTATCATCAATGTAAGGAATGTATTCCAGGGCTGCCAAAGAAGAAAGATTTGTTTCAAGAGCCATACATCAAATATTAAACTTACTATTTGCCTTCAAAATGGAAAATTGCTAATTAGGGAAAAACTATCTTTAAAATTACCCATTACCCAATTTTTGGTAAATTGCACAAAGGCGACTGGGTTTAAAAATCTTAGCACTAAACATGAAATTTGGTGGTACATTGATGATGGCATATTCATCAGATTCATGATACTTTTCAAACTCTGCTGGCATTCCTTTAGTTGTAGTTAAGCTATAAGGAACTGGTTGGAAAAGTAATTCTGTAAATTTAATTTGCTCACACTGTAATTGTTGGCGAATTTGGTTTAAGAAAGCATCGCTTGTCAATAAGTTGAACAAAGTTTCTTGAGCTTGTGCTTCAAGAGTGAAACTGCCATCAAAGTTCTGGACTATTTTAAGAGACATTTTCTGTATAGGTAGTTCTTAACGACTCAGTGAAAAATCACTACTTTAAGATCAGCCTATTGGATTGTGGGACTTCTGTCAGCCACTAGAGGAAGCTGGCATGATTAAGAATCATGAAGTTGAGCAGATTTTCAGGGATAGGTGATTTTCCCTTAGCACTGTGCTAACAAACTTCAGACATCATATTCAAAAATATTAATTAGGACTTACGCAAAAAAGCAGCGAAAGCCCTGATTTACCATAGGGGCAATTTATGTAGACATGAAGCGGCTAGTCTACGAGTGAGTTCTCCAACGGAATAACCCGCAGCGTATTGCCCCTACAACGTATAGTTTTGCGTAAGCCCTAACTAAGTGCAAAGAAAATCATTTTTAAGTACGAAGTAAAATAAAATACATAATAATTCCAGAATACAGAAGCTATCCCTAGATTGTGCTGCGCCTACAAACTTATCGCACCACGTTGTCACACAAAAAAATGAGTGGGTAATCGTGATATAAACCACAACTATCCACTCAAAGTTTAGTAAATCGGGGTTAGTAGAAAAAACCCAAGAAGATTATTCAAACTTGGGAAATTTAAAACTAATTAACGTGACTCAGTTCCTTGATTGGGGCTACCTGCGATACCATCCTCTCCTGGTGCTTCTGGTGTAGCACTGGGTTTAGCATCACTCTTTTCAGCATCGCCAGTTTTGCGGATACTTTCGTCGATGGGGGTTTGGTAGCCGCCAGCAGAACTAGGCGTAGTTTCTTGATTATCAGATTTTTGTTTTTGTTGTTCAGCCATGATTACATTCCTAATTATTTATTCTTAGGATTATCTTAAGAAGATTAAGAGTTTGAGTACATCTATCCAGAATATAGTTATGGCTGATTATCACCTCTATCGAAAGTATTGTTTGGTACTACTCATTGATGCTGACAAAAACCCAAAAATGTAGATTTGATAGCCTTAGAACGCTTGCTGTCGTTAAAGGACAACTTAAAACAGATTTGATATCCAAGATGCTTTTAAAATTGCTTTACTGACAGTTGACAGGGAATGGTAATTGATATATCGGACTCATATTTGATTTTTGAAAAACTCCGTACAACTCAAAAAGCCTTCTTGCCTATTGCCTTCCTACACAAGTTAAGTATGCCTACGCCACGCTGCGCGAACAAAAATCAAAGCGGATATCCTATATGTGAATAATATGATGTGATGATTGTGATACAAACTATCAAAGTGTAATTAATGAACCAGAGCAATCTATCGTTACCATCTGGATGTGTCCTTCGCAAGGCAACCTTGGCGGATAAATGGTCGATTCGATTGCTGGTATTTGCAGCGAAACTCGACCCAACCCAATTAAACTGGCAGCAATTTTGGGTAATAGAATGCAATGATAAACTTGTAGCTTGCGGACAGCTACGTAATTTTTCAGGGGCACAAGAACTTGGTAGTTTGGTCGTTGCATCAGCTTGGAGAGGTCGCGGTTTAGGTACTTTGCTAACGCAGCATTTGATTAATACAGCAACCCAACCACTTTATCTTGAATGTTTAGGTGAACGATTGGCACAGTTTTACAGTCGGTTTAATTTTGTACCAATATCTTTTGAAGACTTGCCACAATTTCCCAGAACAACAGGCTTGTCTACGCTCAACGATAAATTTAGATTGTCGCAATTAGCTAAAAAGCTGCTCAAAGTTCCTGTGGTGTTTATGGAATCCTCAGTGAGGAACTAACTGCGATCGCACCCTATTCTGCAAGCAATAGCTCTAGCCGCTTGATTCTCTGTTCCAAAAGCGTGTACCTGATGAGATTAATCTTTATTTGGGCTTGCAGTGGCATTGTTTAGTGAAATCACGCGATGTTACAACGTTGATATTACAGTAGAGCGAGCAATATTAATTTGATACCCACAGAATTCTAGGGAAACTCCTCTAAACAAGTTGGCTAGTTGAAAAAGAGGCAAGGGAGCAGAGGGGAAAGGAAAGGGCATAAAGAAGAGACAAGGAAGAGGTAGGAGACGGAGAGACTTGTTTAATAATTCCCCCTTGTCCCCTTGTCCCCCTTCTTCCTGCCTCTTCCTCGACAAGTCTATTAGCCAAAAAGCTTACTTCAAAGTTCCCAAAACGGGCGCTACCTCAACCTCGGAAACTTGCGGAACCGATAATCGATTAGCATAAATCTGAGGATTTGTTTGCGAGACTATGGCATAAGACTGGCGAAGATTAGCATTGACTGCAACAGTCTTCACATCGTACATCTGCATCGCCATCTTGGGATAGAAACCAATACCAATAATCATTAGCAGAAAACAGGCAGCAATAAACACCTCACGGGGTCTAGCATCCTCATAGACTGCATCTTCTGGCACGAGGCAGTCTGTACCAAAACAAACTGTTCCCTTATCTTCTTGATTTTCCAAGCCTGCATTATTAATGTCGCAGATGAGTGCTGCACCGTCACCATAAAATACCTCTCGCAGCATGGAAAGTAGATAGATAGGTGTGAGGATGACTCCAACTGCGGCTAGGAAAACCGTGACTGTGCAGAAAGTTGAACTGTAAACGTCACTGCTTGTCATACCAACAAATACCGATAGTTCGCCAGCAAAGCCGCTCATACCGGGAAGTGCTAGAGATGCCATCGCTCCAATTGTAAACAGGGCAAAGACTTTGGGCATGGCTTGGCCAATACCGCCCATATCTTTCATTACCATTGTGTGGGTGCGATCGTAAGTAACTCCAGCCAAGAAGAACAGCACTGAGGCAATCAAACCATGCGAGATCATTTGCAACATCGCGCCGTTGATTCCCAAATCAGTGAACGATGCAATCCCAAGCAGCACAAATCCCATGTGGGAAATCGATGAATAAGCCAAACGCCGCTTCATATTCGTCTGAGCAAAGGAGTTTAATGCACCATAGATAATGTTGACAACACCAAGAATGGCTAGAACCGGTGCAAAGTAAATGTGTGCATCGGGGAGTAGTTCAAGATTCAGGCGAATCAGTCCGTATCCACCCATTTTTAACAATACACCAGCCAAAATCATCGACACAGGAGAGGATGCTTCGCCGTGGGCATCAGGCAACCAGGTGTGCATTGGGAAAACAGCGAGCTTGACACCAAATGCAATCAATAACCCTGCATAAAGTAGCAGTTGTAGACCAAGGGGATATTCCTTACTTGCGAGGGCAGTTATGTCAAATGTCATATCACCGCCGCCGTATAACCCCATTGCCAAAGCTGCGACCAAAATAAATATAGAAGCAGCTGCGGTATACAACAAAAATTTCGTAGCCGCATAACGCCGTCTTTGTCCACCCCAAATGCAGACTAGTAGGTAGACGGGAATCAGCTCTACTTCCCACATAATGAAAAATAGCAGCAAGTCTTTGGCAACGAACACCCCAACCTGTGCAGAATACAGCACCAGCATCAAAAAATAGAAGAGGCGAGGGCGGTGATCAACTTGCCAAGCTGAGAAAATCGAGAGTGTGGTGACAAATCCTGCTAGCAGCACAAGTGGTACTGATAGTCCATCAACTGATACTGCCCAGTTCAAGCCTAACTGAGGCATCCAGGCATAACTTTCTACAAGTTGAAAACTAGCACTGCTGGCATCGTAATGTTTCCAAAAGGCGTAACACATCAAGGCAAAGTCTGCAATACCTACACCCAGTGCATACCACCGCACGAGCTTGCCATCTTTATCAGGTAGCACAGGGATGAGCAGGGAAGCAACGAGTGGCAGCAAAACAATCGCAGTAAGCCAGGGAAATTGATCCGCTATCATGTATATGAGGAAAAATACTTATTTGTTCGTCAATTATGTCATTTTACTAAACTGTGTAACAATTCCTTAATAAATCTTCTTGCAGGTAATCGTTTTGACTAACAAACAATTATTATTCAGCATATTTACGGCACTAATCCAGCCCGCAAAGCACGGACGGCAGCCTGTGTCCGGTCAGCAACACAGAGTTTATTGAGAATACCTCTAACATGAGTTTTTACAGTACCGACTGTTAAATATAGCCTTTTAGCAATTTCTGCATTGTCACACCCAGCAACAATCAACTCTAAAACATCCATTTCTCGGTGAGTTAAAGGATAGCTGACTATACTTTTCTCAGTATCTGGGTCAATACCTTCAATCAAGACTCTTTTTCCAGATGCGCCTTTGCTACCATCGGGAAAATCTTGACGTATTTGTTGTAGTACAAGGTCTGCGATCGCAGGATCAATCCATGAGCTACCTGAGTATGTCGTTTGCACAGCCTCAACTAGTTTCTCAGTTTCGATATCCTTCATGCAATAAGAATCTGCACCTGCTGCAAAAGCGGCTAAAACTGCCTGCTCGCTATTCTGCATCGTTAAAATTAGCAGCTTTGTGGTGTAATCTTCATTCTCTGCTTGATATTGCCTAAATGTGCGTGTTAGCTCAATACCATCCATATCAGGCAAACCTATGTCAATAGTAGCAACATCAGGCTTGAGAGTTTTCAGAAGCTTGATGCCGTCGGCTGCATTGGCTGCTTCACCAACAATGTTAAACTCTGGCTGGGTTTGTAAGGCAGACCGTAAGCCGATTCTTGTAAGGTTGTGATCTTCGATCACGAGGATCTTGATTTCACTCATAGTTGCTTAATTTTACTGTTATCTATCTAGAGTACAGATTAAAATAATTTCGTTCTTCTATTCGGTATCTTATACAAAAAGCAATGCTTTTGGTATTTTTCCAGAACTTCATCTACCATTAGACATAAATAACCTTATCTTGAAAGTTTATCTCAGGCAAGAGTTTCCATCTGGGAATATAATTCAATAAAAAACATTTTTATACATTCACGGATAACAGATGTTTTATCGTGGACAATTTTTCACTGAAAATCTGCTAGCTAGCAACCAAGAGTCGGTAACTATTAAATAATTACCCTTGCAGTGGCTATGATAGCGTAAATACAATGGATTAAGCGATCTTAACCTAAGACCCAGACATAGATATTGTTTGGAAAAGTAAACGAATAATCTACTCAGTAGAGAATCAGACTGTTAAAGTAATTAAGACTAGTTTTATTTCCTTCAACAGTGTTTTTACTTAGAAAGCAAGATACTCAATGCGGGAAACTTTAAAGGAAAATGTGAATCCTTAATAATCTCAGCGCTGGTAAAGTAAGCTATTACTAGATTTGCTAGCGATAGCCAAGCACTTCTTTTTTTTATTCAGCCATGTCTTTAACTAAAAGTGTCAAAAAAGATAAAATTCTCGCTGTCGATGATGTTTTTGACAATCTACTGGTCTTAGAAGCAGTCCTAGAAGATGAGGGCTATGAAATTAGCTTGGTGGAAGATAGCAAAATTGCTCTGGCTATGGTTGAGGAGTCACCACCAGACATCATTCTCTTAGATGTGATGATGCCAGAGATCGATGGCTATGAATTTACTCGACGCATCCGACAGAATCCGGCGTTGCCATTTATCCCTATTCTGCTGCTAACGGCTCACTATCAGTCTAGTGTTGTGGAAGGACTCGATGCTGGTGCGGATGACTTTATTCGTAAACCATTCGATCCTGATGAACTACACGCACGAGTGCGATCGCTCCTGCGCCTCAAGCATAGCATCGACGAACGAGATCAAATGGCTAACCTGCGTGCAGATTTTGTCTCGCGTTTTACTCACGATTTACGTATACCGTTAGTAGCCTCCAACCGCGTCTTAAAATTATTGCTGGAAGGCAGGTTTTGCGAAGTTTCGCCACAATTGCAAGAAATCATTGATACCATGATTGGCAGTAATCAAGACCTGCTGGAAATGGTAAATACCTTGCTAGAAGTTTATCGTCATGAAGCGGGCTGTAAAACCTTAAAAATTTCTCCTTGCAATATTGAAGAACTAGTTAGTGAAGTTTCCCAAGAATTAACTCCCTTAGCTGAAGAAAAAGGATTAGTTGTCAACATAGAGCGAGATGAAACTGCAAGCATCGTCATGGGCGATCGCTTAGAACTGCGGCGAGTTTTAACAAATATTATCGGCAATGCTATCAAATTTACAGACAAAGGTTCTGTAAATATTCACTGCCATCTCACTCCAGCAGATATGACTATTGATATCCAAGATACGGGGCCGGGAATTTCTAAACAAGATCAGGCAATATTATTTGAGCGATTTCGCCAAGGTAAACACCAGCGTTCTGGTAGCGGTTTGGGACTATATCTATCTCGCTGTATTATCGAAGCACATCAAGGCACAATTGATGTAACATCTGAGCCAGGGCAGGGTAGTACATTTACTATTTGTCTACCAGTAGCAGCCGACAATTAAAAGTGAGGAAATTTTAGAATAAAAAATAGTGTTCACAGACAAAATCCGTGAACACTAAAAGATGGGAGGAGTCAGGCAAAAAATTATTACTTATCAATTTCTGGAACAACATTAGGACGTTCTTTCTCTTCCCAACCTAGAGGACGTTTAGAATTGTACCAAGCAATTGACCCTATAGTAACGGCAGCGATAAAGCCTAATCCTAATAACGCTGTTAGCACAATAGAATAACTAGAATTACCTTGTGATGTTAAAGGGATGTCTGTTAAAAGATAGGTAAATAAAAGATTAATCATGAATCGACACCTTTTGAAAATCTATGAGAGGTTGTAAAAGTATTGTGAAATCGGTATTTAAAAAATGCCTAAAACCCAAGCTAAAAACAGATTTAATAGAGGAAGAAGGTTTACTCAATAATTATTTAGACTACACCTTCTTCCTAAATCAAGTTCAGCCTAGTCTAAAGTCTTTTTTACTTCATCTTTGATATTTTCAGCAGTGTGACGAACTTGGGCTTCAGCTTGTTTAGCTTTACCTTCAGCTTTATCGTTAGGGTTGCCAGTTACTTCCCCAACTGCTTCTTGTACTTTTCCTTCGACGTTCTTTGCCAAAGCCTTAGCTCTATCTTCAATACTCATATACTTTGTTCCTAAATATGTTAGCTGGTGATTATTTATTGCTTGCTAAGAAAGCGTTGCAATGTTTATATATTAGTTTTAGACAAGTTTTAATTCTTCTATCTGGCGATGTTTTTATGAAGAATAATTGTGTCCATTGTATATAATTATTTAAAGGTCAAATTCATCTTTAAGAATTAAAGTAATGTCCAAAAGATAGAAAGGATTTATTCTATTGTTCTATCTTGAGAGAAAATCATTTGCTACTTTAGCTAGATAACGATGCAGATGTCTAGCCTAAATTAGACCTTTTGATTGAATAGTCAGTCCTTAAGAAGTGCTGCAATTGCAGCTACTAATTTTGAGGGGTCGACTGGTTTAGTGATATGAAGTTGAAATCCATTTGTTAAAACCTGTTTTTGTGTAGCTTCTGCGGCGTAAGCAGTTAGAGCGATCGCGGGAATCTGTCCACCTTGATTAGCAGGCATTGCTCGTAATTTTTTGATCAAAGTGTAACCATCAACTTCTGGCATACCCAGATCGCTCAACATTAGGTCTGGTTTTGACTGTGCAATTATAGCGAGTGCTTCGTTAGCGGATGCTGCGATCGTCACGATCGCTCCGCTCTCTTCCAATAGGAAGGTAAGAAACTCACGGGTATCAGCATCATCATCCACAATTAACAAGCGTACCCCTTCTAGTGGAGCATGGAGCATACAGAATGGATCGGAATTCTCAGAGATATTACTATCTTCCATTTTGAATTCCAGACTCTGTTGAACCACTGGTAGGTAAACTGTAAATGTCGCGCCTTGTCCCTCACCTGCGCTTTGTGCCCAAACTGTACCACCATGTAACTCGACAACTTGGCGCACAATTGCCAAACCAAGTCCTAAGCCGCCAGAACTTCGGCTTGTACTACTATCTGCCTGATAGAAATGCTCAAATACGTGTGGCAAAAAATCAGGATTAATACCTTTGCCCGTATCACAGATTCTGAGTTGTATCTGAGAATCAATCTGTTCTAAATAGACTTCGACTTTTCCACCGACTGGTGTAAATTTAATGGCGTTAGAGAGTAAATTCCAAACAACTTGTTGAAGACGACTACTATCACCTTTAACTTGTCCAGTTTTTATATCTAGATCGAGATTAATTTGAATAGACTTTGCTTCTGCTGCCAAATGCACTGTCTCTAACGCAGCTTCAATAATAAAAGCAAGATCAACATTTTCTAAATTAAGTGCTAACTTGCCCCGCAGAATACGAGAGATATCCAACAAGTCTTCAATCAACTGAGCCTGTAGTACAGCATTTCGTTCGATTGTCTCAAGGGCACGCACAGTAGTAGCTTCGTTTAATGAACGGTTTCTCAGTAGCTTTGCCCAACCCAAAATTGGATTAAGAGGGGAACGAAGTTCATGAGAAACTATGGCTAGAAATTCATCTTTAATGCGGTTTGCGGCTTCAGCTGCTTCTTGCGCTCTCTGGCGATCTTCTGCTAGTGCTAGTGCTTGATCTCGTAAGTTTTTATATTCCTGAACTCGGAAAGTTAAATCTGTGAAATCCTCAATTGAGAAGAGGGCATAAAACCTATCTCCATCCAATGCAGACACAGCAGTTACTGTTGTTTGCTGAATGCGATATTTATTTTGAGATAGTGGTATAGGAATAACATATTTATGCAGTTGAGAAGAAAAAATTGCGGGAGGGCCGCCTTGAAAAATTTGATCCAAGCGACTAGTATAACGAGGCTGATTCAAATGAGGGAAATATTCAAGAATAGAATTTCCTAAAATTTTACTTCGGGGAATTTTTGTCAATTCTTCTAAACAGCAGTTCCAGAATAAAACAATGTAATCTGACTCTAAAACAAAAGCTCCCAAAGGAATGTTATCTAAAAGGCTAAATTTTTCATGAGCTTGTTCTATGATATTCATTGTTTTAGCCGAAGTTTCAATCTTTTATACAGCCATTTTATAAGATTTTATCGATCACATTATTGCAATTTCATCATGAATTGCATTGATCAGCGCATCAAATGTACCTACATGGAAGATTAAAATAATATCCCCAATAATTTCTAACTGTTCAATTATGAATCGAGCTTGTGCCAGCAAAATTTTGGAATCGCTTTCATAAGTAGCTAATAATAAGTTTTCAATTGTATCTTCTAAGTAAACAGGTAATGTATAGTTTACGTGCTGCTTTAGCACATTACTAAGTGAACCCATTACTCCATTGATCACAATGTTACCAATTTCGCTGAGAGTGCCAATTTTCACCGCATCTAGATCAACAGAACCTGGCTCTTCACCTGTAAGCACTGCAACTAATGATGATGCACTGTCAGTAGGAAAAATCAAGCCAGCAGCACCAGAAAAAGAACCTGTAAAGCCTAGTCTTACAGATGCCAAGCTGTCATCATGAAATCGTGTTGCTAATTCCTCATAGGCTTCAGTAGCAGTTAATACTTTCACAAATGGAATTTTGAGACCAATGTGAGAGTCTACCATCTCATTCAGTAGACTTGCAGCTCGACCAACTCCAATATTAATCAGCTCTTGTAGTGCATCCAGTTCTTCTGCTGTTACATTCATCAAAAGTTATTCCTTAGTATTAAGAACTTCTTGGACTGCCTTTCGCAATTCATTTTCTTTTGGCGGTTTATTGATAAAGTTAATAGCGCCAAGACTATAACTTTGATTGCGTGCCCCTTCTTGGATATCTGCTGAGATGATAATTGTGGGGATTTTCAATTTTTCATCTTGCAAAGCTTGTAGAAATTCAAACCCATTCATGTCTGGCATAAGTAGATCCGCTAGTACGCAATTGGGCTGGCGCTGGTGAACTAATTCTAACCCCTCACGCCCATTTGTTGCTTCTATAATTTCGTAACCATCAACTTGCAGAAACTTACGGATCATTCTGCGAGAAAAAGCTGCATCATCAATAATTAAAACTAATGCCATATTCTCTGCCCTTTTGTAATTTATCTCAGTTAATATATATCATTAATAAAATAATATTTTCACCATAAAAAAATTATTTTAAATCTAGTTGCCCAACTTAAAAATATTTAATAAACCTACATCCCAGAGGTTAGTTTAAAAATCATTTTCTATAAACCAGATATAGCAATGCTTTTAGGTATTAAATCTATATTCTGGATTCTGCGATGATCTACGGTGGGAGAAACGCGATCGCAATGCTTAGTCCGACAATAAAATTTATTGACTCTATTCTCAATAAGATTGGTCTGTTTGGTCTTAAATACTTCTATAACCAACCAGAGATGATAAAAAGTCTGAAGTGCTTGTAAAGGTTGATTTATAGCCATTTTATAAAAACTAAGATTTTGGCATCACTACCTTGCTCTCTCGATTTCTTGCAGGCTCATATCATTGGAGTAGGATCAAGATTGATAAGATTTGAAGAATTAACGACCACTTTGTTTACATTTGTAACATAGTCTGGCTTTACGAAAACCATTTTTGAAAGTTTAAGTTGAATAACAACGAGGACATTGTATACTTATTACTTTACCATTAAAATAACATTATCTTTTCAGTATTAAAAATCTAAACATGATTTCAGGGTAGTATATTGCTTATACCAATTTTTTACGAAGCTGAATATAATTCGATCCCCCCTAGCACCCTTAAAAAGGGGGGAACCGAAAAACATCTATCAAAGTCCCCCCTTAAAAAGGGCAGGGCTGATTCATTCCATTTCAAACAGGATTTGTCAAGATGGTTAGCGAGAAAATTGTAAGTGAGGGTGACGAGAAGATGAACTTTTAAGCACTTAAACAACAGTAAAATTGTTCATTTTCTTGGCACGCTGGTAACAAAATAATCAATTTTAAATCGCTATAACCCTTGATATTTAGCACTCTTTAGGGAATGAAACAGCCCTGCTTAAAAAGGGGGATTTAGGGGGATCAAGATATATGCAACTTCACATTAAATTAGTATTAGATTTTAAATTAATTTTGCATGAACACAAAGAATATAGAGTTTTAATCTAGAAGGCAATGGAGTTAACTGAAATTGACGATGATATAGAAGCATTTCTAGTTGAGAGCTATGAAAATCTAAATCAAATTGAACAAGATATTATTTATATAGAGAAAACAGCAGAACAAGGAGAAGCCCTAGTTAGGATTTATCGCTCACTCCATACAATTAAAGGAAACTGTGGTTTTTTACCCTTTCCTAAATTGGAATCACTTGCTCATGCTGGAGAAAATTTGCTCTCGTCTTTACGCGATCGCCAGCTAGCAATTACCCCCACGGTCATCAATACTTTACTACAAATACTTGATAGCATTCGGCAGATTCTGTCCCAAATTGAAGCAACGAGACATGAGGGCGATCGCGATTATTCAGCACTCATTACGACTTTAACTCAATTGCAGTCAACTGAGCCGCCGATAATGGCATCTACTGTTAATCCGCAGGGATTGCAGGTAAATTACGATATTACGCATCTAAATAATGAACTCCCGGAAGTCTCAACCCTGACAGCATCAGAATCTTCTCAGATCCGAGTCAATGTTAACTTGCTAGATCAGGTGATGAACCTCGTGGGTGAACTCGTTTTAACCCGTAATCAGGTGATCCAATTTAGTACAAAGTTTAAGGATAGTAGCTTTGCTGCTACTTGCCAACACCTGAGTCTTCTGACATCCCAGTTGCAGGAAGAGATCATGAAAACTCGACTGCAATCAATTAGTACCATTTGGCAAAAGTTCCCTCGCGTCACCCGCGATTTAGCGATCGCTGCCGGTAAACAAGTTAAGGTTGACATGGAGGGAATAGATACTGAACTAGATAAAAGCATTATTGAAGCAATTAAAGACCCCTTGACTCACTTAGTACGCAACTGTATAGATCATGGTATTGAGTTACCAGCCGAGCGAACTGCTTGTGGAAAGTCATCTGTCGGACGGTTATTTTTAAGAGCTTTTCATGAAAGCGGCAAAGTCAATATTGAAATTGGCGATGATGGTCGTGGTCTCGATTTAGAAAAACTCAAAAAACGAGCGCAGCAACTGGGTTTAGTCAGTGCTGTAGCAGCTGCGTCCATGAGTGAGACAGAAGCGATAAACTTAATTTTCTTACCCGGCCTCTCTTCTTCAGAACAGGTGACAAACCTTTCTGGGCGGGGAGTCGGGATGGATATTGTCAAAAATAATATTGATAAAATTAACGGCACGATTGAAATTTATAGTCAGCAAGGACAAGGAACGACATTCAAAATTAAGATTCCCCTGACCTTAGCGATTATTCCGGCATTAATTGTCACCAGTGATGGCGATCACTATGCTATTCCCCAAGTAAGTATCCAAGAGCTAGTACGCCTAGAAGCACAGGCAATTAATCAAATTGAGATGTTTTACGATGTCCCTGTGTATCGCTTGCGGGACACTCTTATACCATTGGTTTATTTAAATCAAGTATTACAAATACCCAATAACGATACCAACTTGGAAATGTTCAGTCTAGTAATTGTGCAAGTTGATAACTATCAATTTGGATTAGTTGTGGACACAATTGAAGATATCCAAGACATTATGGTGAAACCTCTAGGAAAACAGTTAAAGGCGCAATCTTTATTTGCCGGAGCCACTATTCTAGGGGATGGCACAGTGACATTAATTATTGATGTTGTTGGTTTGGCAAACCGGTCTGGTGTAACCGCAAAACAAAAGCAGTTATTAATTGAAAACGGCATAAAAGACCAAGACCAAAATATTGATCGCCAAACAATATTATTGTTTGAGGGGCCCGAAGGCGCTCGTATGGGCATTCCTCTAAGCATTGCCTTTCGGCTTGAAGAGATTCTTTGTTCTGCGGTAGAGAAAGTGGGGAATCAGGATGTTGTGCAGTCTTATGGTAAAATTTTGCCGTTAATTGACCTTCACAAAGTATTTTCCCATAGTTCTGAAAATGACCTTTGCGATCGCATTAGGGCAAATCTTGCAGAGACTCTCCAAATAGTGATTGTCTCCCCCTCCTCAGAACTCAACGTTGCGCTAGTGGTTGATCGCATTCTTGACATTGTAGAAGAACCACTGACAATTACAGGTGTCTCTAGTAGACCAGGTGTGCTTTTGTGCGCTGTATTTCAGGGTCAAATTACAGAAATCCTTGACATTGAGGCTGTAATTCGCATTGCTAATCCTCATTTGCTGCAATTGATTACTAATGGCTGAACAACAAATTTGTACATTTTTTCTTAAAGGAGTTTGTTTTGGTATTAACGTACTACACATTCAAGAAGTGATTCGCCCACAAGCAATAACTCGTATACCTTTAGCCCCACCAGATATCTGTGGCTTAATTAATTTACGTGGACAAATTATTACTGTCATCGATTTGCAACGTCGATTAGAAATGAGCGAACAAGAGACACAATCAAATATAGAACTTGTAGATGAAGCCCAGGGATTTAATATCATTGTACGTTTTGAGGATGAAGTAGTTAGTCTGCTCGTTGATAATGTTGGTGATGTCTTAGAGTTTCCACAGAACACGTTTCAACTCCCACCTACAACGTTAAAAGGTAAAATGCGTTGGATGCTAGCTGGAAGTTACCCTCTCCCAGATGGATTTTTGCTAGTTTTAGATGCCGAAAAAATTTTAGATGTTAATTTGATAAATAAAAGGGAAAAGGGAAAAGGTTAAAGGGGAAAGGGGAAAGGGATGATGATTGTCGCGCCACTTGCGGGCGAGGTGGTTTTTACCTTCCTGATAAAATTTGGATTATTTCGCGCCACTTGCGAGCGTTAGCGCAGCGGGACGAAGTACGGTTTTTACCTTTCCCCTTTCCCCCTTCCCCTTCTTATAAAGTTACCGAGTAATTGAGGAGCGCTTTGCAATGACTACGAATCGGGCTGCAAAAACAGCCAACTCTAAATCTTCTTCAGAGGATAGTGTAGCTTCGGTGGCTGATAATGGTGTCACAAAAGAGCAACTGCAAGCGTTACTATTAGCACTGAAATCTGTAAAAAATGGTGATTTTAGTGTCCGTTTAGCTGTTGAAAATAATGAACTAGGTGAAATTGGCTTGGTTTTTAATGAATTAGTAAGTTTAAACCAAAACTTTGCCCAAGAAGTTTCTCGCTTGACAACCGAGATTGGTACAGAAGGGAAGCTCGGCTCTCAAGCCGTTGTCAAAGGAGCAGAGGGAAGTTGGCAAGGATTGCTTGATAACTTCAACCAAATGTCTACAAATTTAAAAGAGCAAATCAAAAGTATTAATGAAGTAACCCTTGTCGTTGCCCAAGGAAATTTATCTAAACAAATTGAGGAACGCAATGCTGGAGATTTTAAGCAACTCACAGATAATGCCAATCAGATGATTAGCAGCTTGAGGTCTTCAATTAGACAGATGGCAGAAGTTGCGACAGCAGTTGCGTCTTCATCAGAAGAATTGACCGCAGTCAGCACAGAAATGACTCAAAACGCCGAACAAACTGCTGAACAGGCAACCTCTGCATCTAGCTCCGCCGAACAGGTGAGCCAGAATAGCAGTACAATTTTGACTGCGGTAGAGCAGATGAATGCCAGCATTCAAGAAATTGCTAAGACCGTCATGGAAGGGGCAAAAGTCACGACTCAAGCAGTTAAAACTGCTGACCGCACCAATGAAACAATTAATAAACTGGGTCAAAGCAGCATTGAAATTGGCAAAGTAATTAAAGTTATTACTGCGATCGCTGGACAAACAAACTTGCTAGCGCTCAATGCTACAATAGAGGCGGCAAGAGCCGGAGATGCCGGCAGAGGATTTGCTGTAGTGGCAAACGAGGTGAAAGAATTAGCCAAACAAACGGCAAATGCCACTGAAGATATTAGCCAGCGCATTGAAGCAATTCAGACAGATACAAAAGCTGCGGTTCAAGCGATTACTCAGATTACTGATATTATCAATCAAATCAACGACTTTCAAAGCACGATCGCTAGCGCTATTGAAGAGCAAACAGCAACGACAAATGAAATTAGCCGCAATATTGCTGAAGCAGCCAAAGGAACATCTGATATTGCTAAAAATATCGCAGTTGTGGCATTGAATACTCAAAGTACGACAATTGGCACGAGTAATACCTTACAGGCAGCCACAGAATTATCGCGTATGGCAGTAGATTTACAAAAAGTCGTCAGCCAGTTTATGTATTAGTTTTTTCCCAATTCCCAATTCCCAATTCCCAATTCCCAATCCCCAATCCCCAATGCCCAAAATCCGGGTACTAATTGTTGATGACGCGGTAGTAGTTCGCAGTCGAATCAGTAAAATTTTGTCCATCGATCCAGAACTGGAAGTGGTAGGAGTCGCTGCTAACGGTCGCATTGCCCTTGCCAAAATTCCCCAGGTCAATCCTGATATTGTGATTCTGGATATCGAAATGCCAGAAATGGATGGTTTACAGACTCTAGCGGCGATTCGACAAATCTATCCCCACTTAGCAGTGATTATGTTCAGTACCTCTACACGGACTGGAGCGATCGCAACACTCGAAGCTCTCTCTTTAGGGGCTTCCGATTATGCCACAAAACCCAGTAATTTAGGAAGTGTAGAGGCGATAAATCAACATATTCAAGAGGATTTAATTCCCAAAATAAAAGTATTTGGTGCAAGAACTACTTCATTTTTGACACCAAGCACCGTTGATCATCCACTTGTTTTTCCCGTTTCCAGGAATACAAAGCGGGTAGATGTTGTAGCAATTGGCGTTTCTACTGGAGGGCCTAATGCCCTGACTGTCTTGCTTAGACAGCTTCCAGCCGATTTATCAGTTCCCATCTTGATTGTGCAACACATGCCCCCCATATTTACGAAACTATTAGCTGAACGATTATCTTCTAAATGTCAAATCCCAGTGAATGAAGCGGTTCCCGGAGCGGTATTAGAACCTGGACAAGCTTGGATTGCACCGGGAGATTTTCATTTAGTTGTCCAACGCGACAAAGGTGTGGTTCGACTTGCGACTCATCAAGCACCGAGCGAAAATTCCTGTCGTCCTTCAGTAGATGTTCTATTCCGCTCGGTAGCAAAGGTTTATGGTGCCGGGGCGATCGCAGTCATCCTTACAGGGATGGGGCAAGACGGGTTACATGGTTGCCAGTGTATCCGCGAGGCAGGTGGACAAGTGCTAGCACAAGACAAAGCTAGTAGCGTAGTGTGGGGGATGCCTAGTTTTGTGGTTAATGCTGGACTTGCCGATAAAATTGTCACCCTTGACCAGATGGCAAGTGAAATTATGCGCCGAATTCGTTACAATCAAGTTCCTATTTCAGGTCTGTAATGGAACAGACTAAGAGTGTAAGCACCGATGATTTTGAGTATCTTCGTCAATTAGTTCGTGATCATTCAGCAGTTGTGTTGTCTGCTGAGAAAAGCTATCTAGCGGAGCTACATTTACAGCCAATTGCCGAATCAGCAGGATTCGCTTTAATTGCTGAATTGGTAAAATATCTCAGAACTCAACCCTTTAACAATCTTCACGTCCAGACAATTGAGGCGTTAGTTACTAATGAAACCTCATTCTTTCGAGATCATCACCCTTTTGAAGCACTCAGACAATACATACTACCAGAGTTAATCAAAAAACGGGCTGTTGAGCGATCGCTAAATATTTGGTGTGCTGCTTGCTCTAATGGACAAGAACCCTACAGCATCGCTATGCTCATTCGTGAACATTTTCCCTTACTTACTAATTGGTCTATCAGGCTAATTGCTAGCGATTTTTCTACCAAAGTTTTAATGCGTGCGAAAAAAGGGCATTATAACCAACTTGAAATTAGCCGTGGACTATCTAAAAACCTCCGTGACAAGTACTTTCATCGGCTAGATAGTGACTGGCAAATAAAGGACGAAATTCGCCAGATGGCAGAGTTTCGTCAGATGAACCTGATGCAATCTTGGTCATCCCTTCCCGAAATCGATGTGATCTTTTTACGCAATGTTTTAATCTACTATGATATGGCAACCAAGAAAGTCTTGCTAAAAAAGGTAAAACAGCAATTAAGAACAGATGGCTATCTGTTTCTTGGTAGCGCTGAGACAACTATCAACCTGGATGGCTCATTCAAGCAGGTTTCATTTAACAAGGGTATCTGCTATCAATTACACAATGCTTAACCCTGATTTATCGCTTGTGTAGCAAAAACTTCTTGAGGATAAAAGAGCTATTAGGCGAGAATTTTTTACATTTTTTTTGAAGAAGAATTCAGAAGTCAGAATGAGCTAAACCTTAGCTATCCGCTAACAGGAGTCAGCTTCAGGATTTATTAGCTTTAATCTTGCTGCTAAATGGAAGCGTAAACGTTTGGGAGTTACTCCAGAGGAGGGTTGGTTTATCCTTACCAACTTAGATGATTTAGATTCAGCGATTATTGCTTATAAACCAATACAGTTCAGATAAGACCAAAACACTTGTAGAGACGGCGATTTATCGCGTCTCGAAAACCCAAAATTTTGCCAGTAGCCCTTAACTGAACCGTATTGGCTTATAAACAACGCTTTGATATTGTTCGCCCTTGGCGTTCCCGAAGGGTAGAAATGTTTAGAGATTTTAAGAGTGGTGGTTATAATTTGGAAGATACTAATGTATCAGGTCAACGGCTAATTTCCCTAATATTATTAATCTCGCTTGCCTATACAAGCGCAACTATATCTGGTCAAAAAGTTAAACGTATGGGTGTTTAAAAATATGTCGGTCGAATTAAAGAATTGGGGCGGACAGTTCGCCGTCATAGTAGTTTTTATATTGGATTATATGGAGCTAGCTGGGTCAATTTTATGGAAAATTCTTATGAGTTAGTCGCAGAATTATTGAGACTAAATCATAATAAGCGTAAATACTACCAGCAAGGAGAGAGGGCTATGAAGCTTATTTTATCTGCATCCTAGCCCTTTTTGTCCCCCCGTAAGAAATGAAACGCACCGCTATGGATAACAATTATATGATCCGGGTTCTCAGTTGTTGTTTCATTGACATGATAATATTAGATTCTTCCGATTCCTTGTGTCAAGCCTGATTGAGATGCTCTGACCTTGGTATAAACTTGATTATTTAATTGGCATGAACCAATTCTTGAGGCGCGGCGGCATCATAAGCTACAGCTTTAACAAATTCTTTGAGGACATCTTTGAGCCTTTGATCAATTTCTTCATCTAAGACGACACTGTTATCAGCTTGTCGTTGAATTTGTTTGTCTACTGCATAAACAGTAGCTAAGATATGTCGCGCTCCTAATTCAGATAATACAGGTTTTAGGGCATATTCAATTGCCAATAAATGAGCGATCGTTCCACCAAGGGCAATTGGTAATACAGGTTTACCTGTCAATGATTTTTGTGGGAGCAAATCTAGAAATGTTTTTAGCACTCCTGTGTAAGCAGCTTTGTAGATTGGGGTGGCTATAATCACACCATCTGCCTTTGCTAATAAAGCTTTTGGCTGTTCTAAAGCAGGGCTATCGTATCGTCCAAAAACTAAATCTTCAGCAGGTAAATCCCGAACTGAAATAATGTCTATATGCAAGCCTTCTTGTTGTAAAAGCTTGGCGCTGTATTCTACCAAACCATAAGTTCTAGATGGATGAGTTGGACTACCTGCGATCGCTAAAATATTTGTCATTCAATTAAACTCCTATGTATTAAATGGGAATGGGGAATGGGGAATTGGGAATTGGGAATAACCTAAACTTTACTAGGATATGGATGTGGCTTTCTCTTTATGCTGCTTAGGGAAATCTTCATTTGCCACAATCTCGCCAAATGGACTCAAGACGTGTTGCTTCTCTACTGCTGGCAGATTTTCTAAGGGCAAATGGGGAAATAGAAGTTCTGCGACTCGATAAGCTTCTTCTAGGTGGGGATAACCAGAGAGGATAAAGGACTCAATACCTAAATCTGCATATTCCAACATTCTGTCCGCTACAGTTTGAGGATCGCCTACTAAGGCTGTTCCCGCACCACCCCGCACCAAACCAACTCCTGCCCATAGGTTCGGACTAATCTCTAAAGCCTCACGATTCCCGTGGTGTAATTGAGTCATCCGTTGTTGTCCAACTGAATCCATCCGGGCATAAGCTTTTTGAGCTTTAGCGATCGCTTCGTCATCGACGTATTTAATTAAATCATTGGCTGCATCCCAGGCCGCACTCTCGGTTTCGCGCACAATCACATGTAAACGAATCCCAAACCGCAAAGTCCGGCCTTCTGTTTCTGCAAGTCTGCGAACTAATGCAATCTTCTCGGCTACTTGCGCCGGTGGTTCGCCCCAAGTTAGATAGACATCTACGTGCTTGGCAGCAATTTTTTGAGCAACAGGAGAGGAACCGCCAAACCACAAAGGTGGATATGGCTTCTGAACAGGTGGAAAGAGTAGTTTCCCATCTTGAATATTGAGATAATCGCCCTGAAGATTAGCTTGTTCTCCACTAGCGATCGCTCGCCATACTGTCAAAAATTCATCTGTTAATTCATAGCGCTGATCGTGATCCAAATGCAAGCCATCTCCCGCCAACTCTACGGGATCGCCTCCTGTCACGACATTAATCAGCAAGCGTCCTCCAGAGAGACGATCAAAAGTTGCCGCCATCCGCGCCGCTACTCCAGGCGATACCAAGCCGGGACGAATCGCCACCAAAAAACGCATCTGCCGTGTCAGCGATACCAGCGTTGACGCTACAATCCAAGCATCTTCACAAGAACGTCCTGTGGGCAGCAATGCCCCTGTATAACCAAGGTCATCCACCGCTTGGGCAATCTGCCGCAGATAGGGAAAGCTTACTGCCCTTCCACCTGTAGCAGTTGCAAGGTAACGTCCGTCGCCGTGGGTTGGGATGAACCATAGTAGCTGCATGAATCCTGTCCTTTTAAACTACGGTAAAACGATAGAACTACCGTGCTTTATTTATAGATGTAGAGTATCACATATTCTACAAAAGCCCGCAAGAAGTTTTTTTATAAACTCCGGTATTCCTATCAAACCAATGTATATTAAGCTGTGTTCAATAAGATAGCGATCGCAAAGATTGGAAATCGGGAATTGGGTATGGTTATTTTCCTTGCTCCCTTCTCCCTCTCATTCCCTGATCTCCTCTTGCTTCTTAGCCTTCTTCCTGTCGTCTCTAAACAGAAATAAATAAGTAATACCCATTACTTATTACTCATTACTTCAAAATTAAAGACAGTTGGAATCGGGGATTTAAACCCCAACTCAACTGATACTACGTGTAATGGTTGGGGTCTTAAACCCTTGAATTTACGATAAATTGGAGTTCAGATGTGGTGAGATCGCGCCATTGACCCAATTGTAAGTCATCTAATCGTAGGTGGGCTATGCTGACCCTAACTAGTCGCAAAGTCGGAAACCCAACAGCCGCAGTCATGCGCCGGACTTGACGGTTTTTTCCCTCTGTCAAAGTCATTTCCAGCCAAGATGTCGGTACATTTTTGCGAAATCTAATTGGTGGCGTGCGTTCAGGTAGCTCTGGCTCTTTTGATAAGAGCCTAACTTTTGCTGGTTGAGTGCGGTAATCTTGAATTTCTACGCCTGTTTGCAACCTTTTGATCGCATCTTCATCTGGAATTCGCTCTACCTGTACCCAGTAAGTACGTTTATGACCAAAACGCGGATGGGCAAGGCGATGTTGCAATTGTCCATCATTCGTTAACAGCAGTAATCCTTCACTATCCCAGTCTAAGCGTCCTACAGGATAGACATCAGGTACATCTATATAATCTTTCAGGGTGCTATGTGTGGGAGCATCTTTTGTAAATTGGCTGAGAACGCCATAGGGTTTGTAAAAAATAATATATCGGTGATGATTTGTCATTTGTCATTTGTCATTTGTCATTTGTCATTTGTCATTGGATATTGTTATTCTTTTCTTGCTCCTTTGCTCCCTGGTTCTATTTTCTAACGATATCGTCAGAAATTGTGGGTTGAAATTTGCTTAAGATACACAACCAATGCCCTATGACTAATTACTTTCGCTCCAATGTTGATGCAATGGCTAGCTATGTTCCCGGTGAGCAGCCCCAGCGTGGTACACAGATAATTAAACTCAACAGCAACGAGAACCCCTATCCTCCTTCCCCTGCGGCACTAGCTGTACTGCAAAATATTGATGGGGAGTGGTTGCGGCGATATCCAGAACCTTTCGGCGGGGAATTTCGAGAAGCCGCAAGTAAAGTTTTAGGAGTTCCTAGCGATTGGATTATTGTAGGAAATGGCAGTGACGAATTGTTGAGCGTAGTAATTCGAGCCTGTGCAGAACCTGGAAAGAAGGTAGTTTATCCGATGCCAACTTATGTGCTATATCGTACATTAGCAGAAATGCAGGCTGCGGAAATTATTGAAATTTCCTACAGCGAGGACTACAGTTTACCTGTGGAAAAACTGGTTGCTGCCAATGGTTCTGTCACATTCATTGCGTCGCCGAATAGTCCATCGGGGCATCTGGTAGCAACTAACGAACTGCGCCAATTAGCCAGCCAGTTATCTGGAGTTTTGGTGATTGATGAAGCATACATAGATTTTACCGAAGAGAATGCGTTGGCTTTGGTAAAGGAATACGAAAATGTCATCATAATTCGTACACTTTCTAAGGGCTACTCGTTGGCTGGACTGCGATTGGGATTTGGAGTGGCAAATCCTAAACTGTTGCAGGGATTGTTTAAAGTGAAGGATAGCTATAACATTGATGCGATCGCTTGTGCAATTGGCACGGCTGCTATTACCGATCAAGCTTATAAAAATGCTTGTGTGGCAAAGATTAAAGCATCACGGAATCAGCTATCAACAGACTTGAAACAATTAAATTTTCATATCTGGGATTCTCAAACTAACTTTTTGCTGGTACAGCCTCCACAAAGAAACGCGGAATATCTTTATCAAAAACTGAAAGAACAGGGAATTTTAATCCGTTACTTCAAGCAGCCTGGGCTAGACGATAAATTACGCATTACTGTTGGCACAGATGAACAAAATCAAGTTCTAGTAGAAACGTTGATTTATTTGTTGGGGACTGGGGATTAATACAGGGGTTTTGCCTTTTTAGTCTTATTGCATAATAGCCGGAAGCGCTGTAGTAGAGAAAAAATTATGTAAAAGTTCTATCCTAAATTAGGGGTGCTATCGAAATTGATGAAACCCCTAAAATTTTAGCTAAATAGTGGTTCTTCACCGAGCTAACTACATCCTTCTTCTATTACTTTGGCGAGAGAATAATCTATCCTATTTGCAGCATAATAATTTTAACATAAACCTTTATTCATAATTGTTCTATCATAACCACTCTAAGAGAGCCGTTTAATTTTGCTACAAATATCCAGCAGAGAATTATAAAGAATTTGTATCAGTCATTCATTATAGTGAAACAATATTCCTCAAGTCTAGGATAAGATACATCTATAGTAGGAAGTTATAAGTTCTCAGGTAGAATAATATTGAAGAGTAGCTTTCAATATACTTTTATACATTTATTTGCGAGCATTTAGCTGTTTAACTTTATAATATATATTTAAAAATAAATTTAAAAATAACTAAAAAACAAATAAATAAATAAAAAGATAAAAAGATAAAGTCATCTAAAAATCGTTGTAATTGTTAAGATTGATACGAAAGTTTATGCTAAAAGATTTGATTTTTTGTCTACAAGAAGAAGCTTTATACCTTCTATTCAAAAAATCTCGAACACCTCAAGATCCTTCTGAATGTTTTGTGAACCCTGCCTGTGGATGTGCTAATCCAGGGAAATATATCCAGTGTGAAGATTGTGATTATCTTGAGTCCTGCTTATCGGATTGTAAGCTGCAAAACGGTTCGTTATTTTCATCTTCACAGACTAAATTTAATTAATGTAAAAGTAATGCCTGCGATAGAAGTAGGTTTACTCCTATGGTAGAAGTGCGAGAAAAAACTAGCTGTTATATTAATTAGGAATGAAAAAACAATTCACAATAAGTAATTAAAAAGTAGAATGCAAGTGAATATAAATATTTTTACATCAGTAAGATTAATTTTTATTCCTTGTTTTTTTGTGAGCAAGCGAATTTACTTGTAGCTTATTAGTCATAAATAAGTAATTACTGATTATGAATTAGTTTAAGTCGGACGAATATTTATGTGTTATGGGAGCTTCAAATGCTTTCAATTTTTCCAACACAAACTAAGTGAAAAACTTCTGCATCTATCTTGGTTGTCAAAAGTTACCTAACTTAGCACTGGATTAAGTAGAAAATATCAGTTTTGAGCATCAATCAACCACAGAAATCTAAAACATAAACGGAACTATGACTATGAAGCCTTTTGATTTATCTAAAACTGTTCTAGCTGCTGCCTTTGCCATCAGTTTCGCTTCTGTATCCTTACCTCCTTCTGTTTTTGCCCAAAGCGGAGGCTCAGGTAGTGGAGGTTCTAGTAGTGGCAGTAGTTCAGGTTCTGGAACTACAGGTACTAGCTCAGGTACTGGAACTACAGGCACTGACTCAGGTTCTGGCTTAGGTTCTGGAACTACAGGCACTGGTTCAGGTTCTGGTTTAGGTACTGGAACTACAGGCACTGGCTCAGGTTCTGGAACTACGGGTACTGGAACTACAGGCACTGGCTCAGGTTCTGACTTAGGTACTGGAACTACAGGCACTGGCTCAGGTTCTGGCTTAGGTACTGGAACTACAGGCACTGGTTCAGGTTCTGGCTTAGGTACTGGAACTACAGGCACTGGCTCAGGTACTGGAACTACGGGTACTGGCTCAGGTACTGGAACTACGGGTACTGGCTCAGGTTCTGATGCCACAGGCACTGGTTTAGGTACTGGAACTACAGGCACTGGCTCAGGTACTGATGCTACAGGTTCTGGAACTACGGGTACTGGCTCAGGTACTGATACCACAGGCACTGGTACAACAGGTACTAGCTCAGGTACTGACACTACAGGTACTAACAGGAATGCAGGTGTTACAACTTCCGAAAGAACTAGCGATCGCGGTTTCGATTGGGGTTGGCTAGGTTTACTTGGTCTAGCTGGTTTAGCAGGTCTGGCTCGTAATCGTGATAAAGTCCGGGCTTATAGCGATCCTAATGAAGTAACTGGTACTCGTCCTAGATAGTATTCACCACATTCTAGAAATCGTACAACCGTTATTTTTGTCAACTTCAGATTAAACCAGTAGGGGCACAATAGCCATATATTGTGCCCCTATAATTACATCCCAGTTTGCTCAAGTCGAACTACTGTCTTGCCCAATGAAGATTACATTTGCCAAAACTTGAATTTTTGTTAGCGCTCGCACCAGACGTTGAGCTTGATGTTTATAAAGTGGTATTGGCAATACTCCAGGCAAATTGTTCATCCACTGCCTAGCAGTGGCCAAACTACATCCTGTAATCAAGACTATTTCTTCAGCGCCATAGATAATAGCATTTGTAGTCAGAGCTTTCTCGATCTCCACCTGCCAAAGGCGAGGCAGCATTTCACCCCATTCGATTCGCTGCAAACTACTGCTCGTGGCTAAAACAATCAAGCGATCGCCAGCATAGAGCTTAACATCATACCAAGGCATCAATGAATAATTGTCTCGCCGATATTTATGATATAGAATCGGCACAACACTATAGCCAGATGCTATTTCAGATAGAAGCAATCCATTCAGGGTATCACCTTCTTCAATCTTGTACTCCGTCACCATGACTATTTGCTCACTCAAGTGAAACAAGCTCAAAACATTTTCCCCAAAGGCAGCACAAGCAAAGACTTCTGCCGATAAAGCCGCGCCACATAGAACTTGGGCATAGGGAAACAGAGGGGCGATATTATCACTAAAATGGCGATCTTGAGAGCGGATAATCAAGCTTGTGGCAGGGTTTATTGTATGAGCCATCAAACCAATTTCTAGGTTTTCCATATTATCGTCCCCCACTAAAACAATGCTTTTAGCACGGGAGAGATTTACCTTAGCCAGTGCTTCGGTAGCATTGCCAATAATCAGGGGCATATCTGGTAAAGTGCCTAGGTCGAGAGTGGTAGTATGAATTCCCACTAATGGCTGATTGAGTTCTTGCAAAAGAGCAGCAATTTTCTGTCCCAAGCGATTTAAGCCAATAATTACTACATGGTTGCGTTGTGGTATGGGAGGGCGAGACTTGAAAAACTGGAATCTGGAAGTGACAAGAGCATCAGTTACCAGTGCGTATAATACTCCCACAAAAGCTTGACCTATCAATGTAAGTCCCAGGCTAAAGAACCGCAACCACCAAGGGATATGATCTGAGGGTTCAGATTGAGATCTAAATTCGACACCGCCAAATAAATCTCCGTATCCTCCCAAGAGCAACACTGCTGTTGCATAGAAAGCTTCTTGCAGGGTGATGTCAGGATAATACAAGCGGTAAAGAATTATTCCAACGAACCACAGAATAAGTACGGTAATCCCATAAATTGTTGCAATTCGCCGAATTTGATTTTGGCTTTGGTAGTAAGATTGCCAAAATTGTAATATTTTTTGCTTAAAATTCTTCGCTGTGATGCCTTGAAGAAACTCTTGCCACTGCCAACTTTGGCGATGAGATTTATTTGTATATTGCTCAGAAAAAGCCAGTTCGTATGCAACATCAATGTAAACGAGTGTGTCTCCTACCTGCACTTCTGCTTCTGGGTTCCATCCAAACAATTCTTTGAGGGGATCGGATGAAACGGTTGTGTGACTCAAAATGCGGCGAGTTGTGAGATTTAGTCTATGTACTGGTTTGCCATTGCACCAGCTATCCTTTGCTTGTACTTGGTGCTTGATTACTTGCAATAGTTGTCCTTCTAAAGTAAAGTAACCGATCGCTTCAGATCCAAGAGATGCTAAAGCAAAGGCATGAGCAGAGAGATGGGTAGGCTCAAAGGCAACAAAATTGCCTAAATTTTCGGACAAAAGTTTGTTGAAGTTTTGTTTGTCAGAACGTACAATCAGCCGAACGTGCGGATTAAGTCGCCGTGCTGCAAACGCTGCTTCTATATTTATCCGCTCATTTCTTGTGACTAAAAGTATTGAGCGACATTGCTTTATACCTGCCTGCTCTAAAACACTTGGTTGGCGGCAGTCTCCGATGATTAACTTTTCTAGTAAGCTTGGTACTTCTGGAACTTCCCAATGTTCGAGTTGTACATCGTCAATGGCGTTAACTTTAACATCGTATTCCTTTAGGACTGCAACACAATGTTGTCCTAAACTTTGGAGTCCGCATACTAAGAAAAGGTCTTGGGGTTTTTTGGGATTGGTGCTAGCAGGGGGATGCACTTTCTGTTGATAGCAGCAGTCAATACTGCTAACAGTACGTATTTGGTAGAATTATATCTTATCATTCACGTAAGCACTAGAATTAGTCCCTAATCCGTCTTCACGACAAGCTAGTTTTGAGGGTTTGTAGTAAGCACTTTAGTGCTTGGAAAATAAGGACTTAAGTCCCCACTACGAACTCGCTTACCCATCAATTTAAACTTGACAGACCACTAGCAGAATTGACATCCAAAAATAATGTAGCTTGGGATTGTTGACGAAGAATAGAAGCCGGACAATCTGTACTTATAGCTCCTTGCAACATTTCTTTTACCACATTCGCTTTACGTTTTTCTGGAGCCAGACAGATAATTTTTTTAGCTGAACAAATCGCCGAGATGGTGACAGTAAAAGCATATTGTGGGACAGTTTCTAGATTAGGAAAGTGACCTGTGCTTACTTGTTGCTGACGGTTCACTGTATCCAGTTTCACTAGTTTTACACTGTAAGGATCTTGAAAATTTGCTACTGCTGGATCGTTAAAAGCCAAATGTCCATTTTCGCCAATACCAAGACAGCATAAGTCTATTGGTTGTGCTTGCAATAGTTTGGTGTAGCGATCGCACTCGTTTACTGGTTGCAGTGTATCACCTTCTATATAGTGAAATACTTTAGGAACAACCCGCTTCTCTACACGTTCTCGCATATAGCGCCGGAAACTCGCAGAATGATCAGCAGTAATTCCCAAATATTCATCGAGATGGAACAGAATAATCCTTGACCAATCTACACCACCCAATGCAATCAAAGCATCGAGAAATTTGAGTTGGGAGTTACCTGTTGCTAACAATACAGCAGCTGTATCCTGTTGTTTGAGAACTTGCTGTAAATGCTTTTGGGCGATTTCGGCAACATCTTCGGCCATTTCGACTTCAGAGTTGTAAATCTGCACCAGTAAATCATCAATGCGAAAAAAGTTTGTAGCGGCTAGCATTTGCTTACACAGAAGGTTATCAATCATACAGAAGTTTGTCTAACTGTCTGAATTGACATGGCTAATCTAGTATAGCCTTAGCGCAACTTTCGGTAAGATTACTCATTTAACCCCTACCATTAGGACAAAAATCCTGCTCCTAAGAACAGGGGCTTTAACTTTTATTACTAACTGCCATTTTATAGTTTTTTATGTGCTGGTACGATTCTGCCCGCTTAAACTTATACAAAATCCAGCAGTATGCTCTAAAATTTTTAAATATTTGTAACAATGTCAAACTTTATACATTCATTTTATACATCTTATACCTTTGGGTAAACTTGATATCAAACAGATATCTGTAACTCTACATAAATACAGATTGAGAGCTTACTTATGGGCAACTTATAAAACCAAGAAAACAATTATTGTAATAATCTTTTGCAGCGTGTCTGATTTTGCAGGTATACCGACTGAACCCCAATAAAATCATTTTTGTGGTAAGTAGAAATGAAAAAACTCATCCGTCACGTATATGACACCAATCTTCCTAACTCGTGGGCAAGTAAGCTGAGAAAGAAGCGTTTCTCTTTGTTCACATCTATATTAGACTCACTTCCCTCTTCTATAAAAATACTCGATGTTGGAGGAACAGTAAGCTTTTGGGAGAATTTAGGTTTTTTCAATGAACAAATTAAAGACGTAGAGATTACTCTACTAAATTTAAAATTTACCCAAACAAGCTCAACACATCCAAAGATCAAGGAAGTTATTGGGAATGCTACAAACATGGTAAATTTTCAATCCAATGAGTTTGATATAGTTTTTTCAAATTCAGTGATTGAACATGTAGGAGATTATGATATGCAGAACCAAATGGCCACTGAAATAAGGCGAGTGGGAAAAAGATATTTTGTTCAGACACCTAATCTTTTTTTTCCAATTGAACCCCACTTTGTTTTTCCTTTATTTCAATTTATGCCAATAAATTTTCGGGTATGGCTATTAACCAATTTTGCTCTTGGATGGTATGACAAAGTGGCTGATAAACAGCAGGCTAAAAGCATCGCTACTTCAATTAAGCTGCTGAGGCGGAGACAATTTCTAAATATGTTCCCCGAAGCACAGCTTTATGAAGAAAAGTTTTTCGGTTTAACTAAGTCCTTCATAGTCTATGGAGAATTTTCCTAAGAGGTTGTTTGAAATAGGCACTTTTAGATCCCCCTAACTCCACTAAAAAAGCAGGAATCGTAATCAAATTCCCCCTTTTTTAGTAGGATTTAGAGGGATATAGAGCTTTTTATACCGACCAGAGAACTTTTCAAACATCCTCTTAGTCACATTTTTTTGGTAAACTATTTAAATTAAGTTAACAATTATTTAAATTTTACCAAAAAATTATGCTGGCTGCAATTCTCTTTGACCTCGATGGCACTATTGTCAATACTGACCCTATACACTACCGAGCTTGGCAGGAAATGCTGTTAAATTACAGCATAGAAATTGACGAAACATTTTATAAATCCCGAATAAGTGGGCGGCTAAATCCAGAAATTGTTAAGGATATTTTGCCACAATTATCAACCACAGAAGGGCAGAAATTTGCAGACGAAAAAGAGGCGTTTTTCCGCAAACTCGCCTCCAATCTTAAACCATTGGATGGATTTTCTGAGCTAATAGCATGGACGGATACACATCAATTAAAGCGGGCATTAGTAACTAATGCACCTAGATTAAATGCAGAATTTATGCTAGAGGTATTGGGAATAAAAGAAGCTTTCCATACAGTTGTTTTAGCGGATGATTGTGTAGCAGGTAAACCCGATCCTGCACCCTACCAAGCCGCCCTGAATAACTTGGTGATTTCAGCAGAGGAAGCGATCGCATTAGAAGACTCTCCCTCTGGTATTCGGGCGGCGGTGGGCGCAGATATCCGCACTATTGGCATCGCTTCTACCCACGACCCGCAAGTTTTGCAGGAAGTCGGCGCATTTATGGCAATTCCAGATTTTACTGATTTGCAGTTGTGGACATTGCTTAACTCACTCATTGAGCCAGATTTAAATGCGATCGCTTCTAACCTGTAAACGCAAAATCTGAGAATATTAAGAGTAGAGATGCAGAAATTTGCATCTTTACTTATTTTTCCGCCAAAATCGCGTAAATTTCCCGTTTAACTTGCTCTAAAAGCTCACGTACCCGATTTATGCGCTCCACATTGCCACTACGAGCAACCTGCACCACTACAGCAGCTAATTCTGTTGCAGCATTCCGCAACTCAATAAACTCTTGGGGCTTACCTTTCACGAAACTTTTGACGGTATCCCAAGGAGTATCAGAAGTTTCTTGTTGGGCACGTTCTGCCAATAATTTTCTACCTTCATCGGTAATCGTGTAAATCCGCTTGCCACCTTCTTGGGCGCTCTTGAGATAACCCCCTTCCTCCAGCAATTGGAGTGTTGGATACACTGAGCCAGGACTGAGGCGACGGAAACCACCATAACGAGTTTCCATCTCTTTAATCAGATCGTAACCATGACTAGGATGCTCGGATAACAATTCCAGCAGGATGAACTTGATGTCACCCCGACGAGTCCGATGTTCATCTCCCCAACCACGACCAAACATTTCATTACCAAAGTGTTTGTCATGATCTCTACCATGATGCCTACCATGCCCAAACCAAGACCTAACAAGCAAGAAATCGTCTTCGTTAACTCCTGCCCATACAGGTGTACCAAAGCGTGAACGAAAGTGTCTAAACATAAATCAATCTCAAATCAACTTTCTCTAATATACGATATATCGGAATATATCACGATATATCGGAATAGAATTTTGATGAAGATTTTTGAAGTAAGTAATTGTGCCAATGCAAAGCTTCCAAAGGGAGAAGACTCACTGCTATCAATACAGTTCACATAAGACCAAAACACTTGTCTTGACGGCGATTTATCGCGTCTCTTAGGCTGTACGTAAACGTTCAATATCCCTGATCGGCGGCGCACCGAACATCCGGGAATATTCGCGGCTGAACTGTGAGGGGCTTTCATAACCCACCTGATAGGCAGCATTCGCCGCATCGGAGTTTTCGGCAAGCATCAGGCGACGTGCTTCCAACAGTCTTAATTGCTTTTGATATTGAAGCGGACTCATTGATGTCACTTTCTTGAAATGGTGATGGAAAGATGAAGAAGACATACTTGCCTGCCCAGCTAGCTCCTCAACCCTCATCGGCTTTGTAAAATCAGCCTTGATGAGTTTTATCACCTCGGCGATGCGCTGCATATTGCTGCCAGATGTTGCAATTTGACGAACAGCTTCGCTCTGTTCACCCATTAAAAGGCGATAATAAATTTCGCGGATAATCATCGGCGCAAGGATCGGGATATCCTGGGGCGTATCCAAAAGCCATGTCAGTCTCATAGCGCAATCGAGCAACGGTGCATCGACAGTACTGACAAATAAGCCTCTGACAGAGTTCTTTTTCTCCTCAATCAGATTGGTTTGAGCAGTAATAATATCGCAGAGTTGACGTGGATCTAGATTGAGCTTGAATCCTAAATACGGTTGCTCTGGGGTTGCTTCAACGATAAATGCGCTCAATGGCAAATCAACCGAGACTACCAGGTATTGAGCCGCGCCATAACGATAGGTTTCCTCACCCAGCAACGCTTCTTTTTTACCCTGAACTAAGATGGCAAAGATAGGTTCGCAGACACCCTGTAGTGAGGTGGAAGCAGAAGATTCTCGCTGAAATTCCAGTTGCTCAATAGCTGTTTTATGAAAACCGTCCCCTTTGCCATCGGTGTGACGAGTGACTAGTGCTGCCAATTCTTGACATTGATAAGCGATCGCACTTTGGTTTATGACTGTCACAATGTTCTTCGATTAATTTAATCATCCTCTTCTAGGCATTGTAGAACATCGATTTGGAGAATTAGGCAATAAAGGGCGAGGTCTGTGTATTCCAAACCTTTGTACTTACTCATACGATGAACACATCCAAAATTTAAATCAACCTCAACAGAGGGAAAAATAACCATGTTAAACGTAGAAAATAAAGTCATTGCGATCACTGGAGCCAGTAGCGGCATTGCCCGGATTTCTCACAAACAATAAAAAATCCATTCACAGCACTCGAACTAAGACATTTTTTTGATACATCATCAATTGGAAATTAAGTGAGTAA